>CAYOQM010000117.1:5451-7740 GCA_964406065.1 uncultured Verrucomicrobiota bacterium | reverse complement strand
GCAGGGCAATCACCGCGATCGCCTCGGCAAACACCAGCGAAATAATCATGGCCTGCAGGATTTTCTGGGCGGCGGAGGGATTGCGTCCCAGGGCCCGGATGCTCGCGTACCCGATCGTGGCGATCACGGCGGAAGGGCCCAGCACGGTCAGAAAGATAACCAGAAATATGACAAAATTACGCATGGTTCACGATTCCGTTTTTTTTACCGGCGCCCGCTTGCTCTGCTCCTCCATGAGGATCACGCACTCCTCGTCGGAAAACCTTACCATACCTCGCTTAATCGGTATACGAGTCTTCCAATCCACCACGATCTCCCCTTCCTTCAGCAGGCTGATGATCGGCACATGATAGGCCAGCAACTCGAATTCACCGGCATCCCCGGGAAGAAACACGCTCTCCGCCATGCCTTCGAACACCACATGCTTGGGATTCAGAACCTTTAATGAAAACTTGCCCGCCACATCAACTCCCCGTTTCGAAGAAATCCTTGATCACGGCGTCCAGCCGGCGTTCCAGGTCGCGGGTCAGCAGGGCGGCCGGCCCCAGGGCTTCTGCCAGCGAGGGATCGTGGATCCGGGCAAAGGCCTCGATCCCGTCGCGGAACCGCGCCTGCTCGGTGCGTTCCATCCCCTCAAGGATCCCGGTCTTCAACGCGTACAGCACCAGTACCTGCTCCATCATGCCCGCCGGCTTCTGCTGGGGCTGCTGCAGCATGGCGATCAGGGCTTCCCCCCGCTTCATCACGCCTTCCGCATCCTTTGACAGACCGGTCTGCAGCTTGCTCAACCGGGCCACCTCCGTGTATTCCAGATAGCCGCGCCGCAAGCCTGAACTCAACTCGCGCAGAATGGGCGGTTGCGCGCGGCCCCCGACGATTGACAGGGACAGACTGAAATCCACCGCCGGGCGCATCCCCTGGCCAAACATCACCGAACTCAAGCTCACGAGTCCGTCGCAAATGGAAATCAGGTTCGAGGGAATGTAGCCCGTGAGATCTCCCTGCAGCGTGTCCGCCAGCCCCAGGAAGGTCATCGAGCCGCCGCCCGCCGCCTGATTCAACTGGCCCGCCCGCTCCATCAACTGGGTCTGGATAGAGAAAATGTCGCCGGGATAGGCGTCGCGTCCCGGGGAACGCTCCAGGAGCAGCGAAATCTGACGGTAGGCCCAGGCGTGCTTGGTCAGGTCGTCAAAGACCACCAGCACATTGCGGCCCTGTCGCATCAGGTAATCACCGATCGTAGCCGCTGCGAAGGGGACGATGTACTGCTCGCCCGCCGTGGCGCTGTCGGTGGCCGTGACGATGATCGAGTAGTGCAGGGCCTTGTTGTCCTGCAGGACCGACAGCACCTTCTCCAGCGCCACCACCGCCTTCCCGATACAGCAATAGATGCAGACCACGTCGCTTCCCGCCTGATTGAGAATGGCGTCCACGGCGACGCTGGTCTTTCCCGTCATGCGGTCGCCCATGATCAACTGGCGTTGCCCCCTGCCGATCGGCACCATGGCATCCACAATCTTGGTTCCTGAAGACAGGAAGGTTTCCACGGGGGCCCGCTCGATAATCAGGGGCGAGGCTGAAAAAACAGCCCTGCGGGTCGCGGCAACGATCTCCCCGCGGCCGTCGCAGGGACTCCCGAGGGCATCCACCATCCTGCCGATCAGTCCCTCTCCCACGGGAATGGTAAAGGGTTCGCTGGTGCTGGTGACGGTCTGCCCGAGCCGGACCCCGGCATCATCCCCCAGCAGCAGGGCCAGGACGTCCTCCTGGTCATACCCCATGATGATGCCCATGTTGTTGTTGCCGAAATCAACCAGTTGGCCGTTCAGGCAGGAGGGCAGGCCGGTGATGCGGACGATCATCTTCTTGATGTCCTTGATCACCCCCGTCTCGGAATATTTGAGCTTAAACGGCGCTACGACCATACGCGGTGAGTTGCTCATCAAGCCCCTCCTTGATCTCTTCGGTCAAATCCTTCTTCTCGATCAACGCCTCGATCAGTTCCGGTTTGTCCTGGCGGATCTGGGCCATCACCCCGGCCTGGTAGGCGCCTACCTGGTCCGGATGGAGCGAATCCATATACCCGTTCGCCAGCGCAAACAGCACGATGATCTGCTCCACGATCGGGACGGGTGCATTCTTGTCCTGCTTCAGGATGGCGGCCACCACCTTGCCCTTGCGCAGGCGCTTTTCTACCGCCTCCGAGACGCCGGCCTTGATCCGGGTCAGTTTTTCAAGTTCCTTGTACTGGATATATTCCAGCCGGAGGATGCCCGCCAGTTTCCGCAT
>CAYOQM010000117.1:0-5441 GCA_964406065.1 uncultured Verrucomicrobiota bacterium | reverse complement strand
CCGATTCGGGACACCGACAATCCGATATCGATGGCCGGCTTGAAGCCCTCGGTAAACAGCGGGGTGCTCACATACAACTGCCCGTCGGTCATGGAAATGATGTTGGTCGGGATATACCCCGTCACGTCGCCCTGGACCGTTTCCACGATGGGGAAAAAGGTCATGGAGCCGGAGCCGCGTTCGGGGCGCAATTTTCCGGCCCGCTCCACCAGTTGTGAATGGAGGTAGAAGATGTCGCCGGGATAGGCGTCGCGTCCCGGGGAACGCTCCAGCAGCAGCGACATCTGCCGGTACACCCAGGCATGCTTGGTCAGGTCGTCGAAGACCACGAACACATCCCGCCCCTTTTCGTTCATGAAATACTCGCCGAGGCTCGCCGCCACATAGGGCGCCAGATACTGCTGTCCGACCGTGGTGGCGGCGGTGGCGGCCACCACGATGCCATAGTCCATGACGCCGCGTTCCCGGAACAGTTCCATCACCTTGTTCAGGGAGGCTTCCGCCTTGCCGATACAGCAATAGATGCAGATCACTCCCTTGCCTTTCTGGTTCAGGATGGTATCCGTGGCGATGGTCGTCTTGCCGGTCACGCGATCGCCGAGGATCAACTGGCGTTGCCCCTTGCCGACCGGGTTCATCATGTCGAGGATCTTGACCCCGGTCTCGAGCGACTCCTTCAGGGGGGTGCGCTCCAGCACGCTCGGGGAGCCGCTGAAAATGGGGTAGTGCTTGTCCGTCTTCACCGGCCCCAATCCATCCGTGGGCTCCGCCAGGCCATTGACCGTCCGGCCCAGGAAGTTATCCCCGACGGGAACCGTGCAGACTTCGATGGTCGAGAACAGCTTGTCCCCGGGCTTGATTTTCGAGCCTTCCTTGACAACCATGACAAGCTCGTACCCGTTGTCGAATCCCACCAGGACGCCCAGGCTGCCCCCTTCGAAATGTACCATCTGCCCGTTCATGCAGTTGGTTAACCCGACCACGTGGGCGATATCCTGCTTGATTTCAGACACCACCCCGTATTCCTTGAGTTGGATGGGTGAAATTTTGAATAGCGCTGCCATGATTATTTTTCCGTTTTCAGTTTCTCATCCTTGCCCTTGCCGTACCAGCGGACATAGAACAGGAGGCTGAAAAGACCCAGGAACGCCAGAACGATATAGATCAGCACCCAGGTGGTCCGCTTGTCGGGCCGCGGCACATCCATGACCGGGATCCCGTGCGCCATGGGCTTTTCACGGGGCTGGAATATTTCCTCCAGCCGCTGAACCTGCGTGTCGATCCCGTGAAGGGCCTCCGCCTGCTGCCGGGAAAACGCCACATAACCGGGATTGCCAGAACCGGGACCCTTCTGCTCCTTCAGCGCAGCGAGTTCCTTGAGCAGGGTCTCCGCTTGCACTTTGACGGCCTTATAGGACTCCATATCCTTCGTGATGGCGAGAAGATCCCGGCACCGCTTCTCGATCCGGGGCAGTTTTTCGGGAAGCCCGGCCCAGGGATCACGGATCTTTACGTCAAACACCTTGCTTTCCTGCGGGTCAAGTTCCACGCCCTCATGGTAGGCGTAGCAGAGATTCCTGGCGGTATCGAAGCCAATCTGGAGTCCCGCCGGATCCATAATGTCGGTCGTCTTGATCTCCGAGGCAAACTCATACCGGAGGGGCTCCTTCTTCTTCGTGGTGGGAGACGGATTAGTGATCTTGATGTGCACCACCATCACACCGCCGGTTGCACTGGAGGAAGAGGCATCCACCGGGGGGGGGATTTTGGGCAGGCCGAGGATGGCGTCAACATCCTTGCCCGCGATGATGGCCAGGTTTTCAAGCACCCCGGTATCCTTGCGGATTCCCGCCAGTGTCTCCCGGTTGGACTCATAGGCGCGAATATGATCCACCGGCTTCACCGACCCCACCGAAGCCGCCGCCTGCCGGGCCAGGATTGATTTAATCCCCTCGTCAATCACGACCTTGAGCCCCGCCGCCGTATCGGACTGGTCGGAGCCTTTCAACGCGTCGCTCAGTTTGCCGGCATGCGCGGCAAGCACCTTGAGATCCGATTCTGGAATTTCCCAGATGTCCTTGATGACCACCTCGAACGTGCGGGACTCGGCCGGCGCCAGTTCGACTTCCTTGCCCACGGCATAGGTCTTTGCGGTTACATCATAGGAGACCACAAGTTCGCCGGAACTGACCACATCCTCGGGCTTGACCTGCCGGGGCAGGAAGGATTTGATGAGCACCTTCTTCTTTTCAACCTTGGAGGGATTGATGGCGCGGATCTTGAGGGTCACCACCGCGCCCTGGGCCGGCGGCATCCAGGTCACCAGGAGAACCAGTACCAACAAAGAAAGGCAAGCGCATCCAATCCTTCTTGTCATAAGTTCATGTCCCCAATTGACGATCTGGCGCTCATGGTAGCACCCGGCGGCAGTCCCCGCAAACAGAAAGACCCCTCAGGCACGGACCCCCGCCGGTCTTTCGTCTTATTCCTGGGTGATGACCACGGACCCCTTGTTGCCGTACTGGTCTTCCACCGTGACAATATTGTCGCCGGTCTTTCCGGAATTGGCCTTGTAGGTGGCATTGCTTCCCGAGGCACTGATGATGCTTCCCATGGCGGGATTGGCCACGCTCCACTGCAGGGGCAACGCCAGCGCATCCTGCACCTGTGCCGTCAACACCACCACGCTGGAATTGCTCGAGGAGCCGGATCCTCCCAGGACGGGATTGGAAGGGCTGATGCTGACTCCGCCTGTTCCCCCGGCGCTTTCGCAACCTGTCCACACATACGAGGCCATCACCATCATCACGGCCACTGTTCCCGCCCAAACCAGATTGTATTTCCTCATTGCGCCTCTCCCTGTTATGAAACCCCTGCCATTATTTGTACCCCACACGATTTCAACCATGCCTGACAGAAAAATTCAACCCAAATCGGGAAGGGGAAGGCAATTGAGCCCGCCTCTTCTGTAGTAGCCGCCGTCCCCTGCGGCATCCTGGCGCCAGTACCGGCCAGAGGCCGGTTACTACATGAGCTCCGCGCTCACCTTGACCCTACTGCCGCCTTGACGGCCTTGAAGAGTTGTTGATCGGTGCAGACCGCGCTCATGCGTCCGTCGCGCCCCATCACCAGATTCCCGCTCTCCAGGACTGGCGCCGGGGGCCCTCCGGGCTTGCCGGTCATAAACACTGTCACCACCGCCGGCGCCAGGCTCGCCACCGGCAGGCCGGGATAGAGATCCAGCGCCACACGGGCGGCCTCAGCCTGATCCTCGCCCTCACCCAGCACCCAGACACAAATCACCCCCGCGTCCGCATACAACCGCATGATCTGCGCCAGGACTCCCGGCTCGCCGGGATACTGCGCCCGCAGGGCGGCCTCCCGATAGGCGGAGCCGAAATGCCAGACCACAACACGCGACTTCAAATCCTGTTGCTCCAGGGGGGCGCCATTGTCCGCATTGCCGCGGAGCCAGTGCAGGGATTCAAAGGGAAAGGGCCCCGCGGGAAACAGGCGCGGGTCAGGGGCACCCTCTTCCACCTCCACGCTGGAAGACGGCGGGGAATCCTGAATCCTCACCCCGGCCTGACGCCCGGGAATCGACAGACCATCCCCTTTCAGCACCATGTCTATGTCCTGTCCCATGGGTTTGAGGCCTGTCACCGTGCGGGGTTGATACCCTTCCCCTTCCGCCTTCAGCGCAATCCCGTTCTCATACAGATCCCTGAAAACAAACCGCCCCTCCCGATCCGACATCACCCGTGCGACTTCGCGTTCAACGGGAGGCAACGACCAGGCTGTCACCTTGACCCTGAGCGCCCCCCCGGACTCGTCCATGACCCGTCCCCTGAGCGTGATTTCCCCCATCCTCCGGATCACGATATTGCCGCAGGCAAGGGTGGCCCCCTCCGGTCTGGACGATCCGGTCGCGTCCTGCTCAACCCCCGTCACCATGCGATAATTCGACTTCATGGCCGTCACCACATACCTCAGGCCGGGGGGCAGGCCGGACACCGTGAACTCGCCGTTTGCGGCCGTCGTCACCGGCGGCAGAATATGGTCAAACGGGAAAGAAATGTCGCGTTGGAAGCCCAGCACCTGGATGGCCGCGGTGGAGACCGGACGTCCCTGGACATCCACCACACGACCCGACAGGGATAAGGCGGGACGCAGGCGAAAATCGGTGTTGGACGCCCCCTTCCCGGATTCGAAAAACACACCCGCCGCCACCCAGGGAAGTTCGGGATGTTCGGCATAGACCAGGCAATAGCGTCGGCCGTTGCCGTCCTGCCCGGCCACTTTACGTTCCACGCTGAAGCCACCATTGGATTCCGTCACGACAAGAGGTTCGCTCCCCCATTCCCCCGCGAGGAGACACGCGGGGACCGGGCCCTTCTCCCCCAGTACGGAGCCAACCGCGGTCATGCGGTCAAGCTCCTGTTCCAGCGCCTTCAAGTCTTCACGGGCGCGAACCACCACGGCGTCCCTTGCGGGATACTCTTCCACCAGGCGACGCCAGATCTTTCGCGCCGCATCCAGCCGTCCGCCGTGGCGCTCGCAGGCACCCATCCGGTAAAGGATCTTTTCAGACAGAAGGGGGTCGGAGGACGCGACCGACTGCAACAGGTCCTGATATCCGGCCAGCGCCCCGGCGGAATCACCCGCCAGCTCCCGCTCGACGGTCCGCGCATAGCCGAGCAGCACTGCATTGGTTGCCAACGGTGCTGGAAAGGCGGAAAGCGGCAGCGCCAGCATGACCCAACCCAGGATTATCCCGGCGGCCGCCCGCCAGGGGCGCCTAAGCTGAAATATGGAGTGCGGATTCATCTGGCGAATTTATAGCCCACGCCGTGAACGGTCAGGATGTGCTGGGGGGTGCGGGGATTCTTTTCTATTTTTGCCCGCAGCATGGCAACAAAGGTGTCCAGGGAGCGCTGGGTTCCATAATATTCCATGCCCCAGACCTCACGCAGCAGGGTTTCGCGCGAAAGCGATTTTCCTTCGTTGGCCACCATGTAGAACAGCAGGTCGAATTCCGTCCGGGTCAGCTCCACTTCCCGTCCTTTTTGGGACAGGATCCGCGTGGCGCCATCCAGGACAAAATTCCCGAACTTCATCGGCTCCGCCTCCTCGGGCTTGCGTTCCGCCCGTGTCAGAATGGCCTTCACCCGCGCCAGCAATTCTTTGATGCTGAAGGGCTTGGTGACATAATCGTCCGCGCCGGTCTCAAACCCCTTGAGCTTGTCCGTCTCATCCTTGCGGGCCGTCAGCATGATGACAGGCACGGGACAATGCCGTTCCCGCAGGGTCTTGCACACATCGTATCCGCCCATATCCGGCAGCGTCAAATCGAGCAGAACGAGATCCGGCTTGCGCTCAAGGGCGAGCGCAAGTCCTTCCGCGCCGGTAACGGCGGTCAACACGCGATAGCCCTCCACCCC
>CAYOQM010000116.1:0-7894 GCA_964406065.1 uncultured Verrucomicrobiota bacterium | reverse complement strand
GGTGTTCGAGGTGATACTCCCCATTCCACTCTCCATCGTCTTCAGGAAGCGATCAAACTGCCAGTAGGTATGTTGGGGCCCGCTCAGAGCCTCCCCGTCCTTCACAAGCACCAATTGCCCACACACACCGCCAACTGCGGGATCGGCCAGTGGTTGCAGGAGAAGGCGAATGGCCTCCGGATCCAGCAGCGCGTCCGCGTCGGAAAACACCAACACCTCACCGGAACTGCATTCTACAGCCCTATTGATGGCCGCATTTTTTCCCTCGTGCCGGGGAGAAGCCAGAATGACAAGCCGCGGGTCGGAGGGCATGGTGGCCTTGATCCCTTCCACATCATCCGCCCCATCCCAGAACATGATGAACTCGAGCATCCCGGAAGGAACCGCGCAAGCCAGTCCGTTTTCCGCCTTCCGGCGGGCTGATTCAGCGGTTCCGCGGATAATGGTGACAAGACTGACGGAAAACGGAACGCCCGCCCTGATGATAGGACGGCGATGTCCGCACAGGCGTGCCAAAACCAACAACAGCGGGTAGATAAAGAAAGCGCACCCGATCCCGGCAACGCAGACTGCAAAGACCACGCTACACAGCAGGATGAATGCGTTCATGAGCCTCTATTCGTGGCAGGCGCCGAGCAAGTGTCACCGCCACCTGCGAGAGCGCCAGCGACATCCAGAGATACTTGTGATTGAAGCTGCTCAGGCTCACCAGGTGGATCAGGATGGCCAGGAAGGAGAATTGGTAGGCCAGAATCACGGCGCTCAACCTTTCGTGCCCTCCGGCACGACTCATCTCGGCGGCCTTCCTGAAATTACGCCACGCCAATCCGATGATCAGCAGGAACACAGTCAGGCCAATCAGTCCGGTCCCGACCAGGATTTCGAGGTACATGTTATGAGCCGCCCGTCGTGCGGTTGCCCCCCAGAGGTCATACGGATCGGTGAATGCGTATTTCGAGTTAGCGTAGGCAATTTCAAATGTTCCGAGCCCGGATCCCAGCAGAGGGCTGCGCAGGAATTCGTCGCGCCCGACGGCCAGATAGGAAAGTCGTCTCTGAACTGAAGTGTCCTCGTGGCTAAGCGCCTGCTTGTGGCGCTCCCAGTAGGAAGACGGGATCATTATGAATGCGACCACCGCACCGATCACCAACCCGGAGGCCACAAGTCCCGTAAACCGGGGCTTGAGCTGATGGCGATAGCGTATGCCAAGAAGAACAAGCAGGAGGCACAGCACCAAAGCGGCGCTACGGGAATAGGTAAGCACGAGGGTTGCAATCTCCATGAGGACAATCATCCCCCAGAACAGACGCCGCCCCAATGTCGTGGCGGTGAACAGCAGATGCACCACCAGCGGAATGCTAAACAGGATCATCAGGGAAAACATGTTGGGATCCGTGGAGGCCCCCATGGCGCGGCTGAGCGTCTCAGGATCCGGATCCACCGTCATGGCAAAAACGGATATCCCGAACAAAAACCCGGCCAGGGAAAGCAGGGATCCGATCGCGGCACTGAAAACCACCAGTTTCAGCACGATGTTCGCAAAAATCCTTTCCGAATCCACATACATGAGGGTCAATGCGAAAAACAGCACAGCGACAAACAGCTTTCTGAAATTGCCGAGCACGGTCAGGTGATTTTCCGAGAACAGGAAGGACAGGAAGCAAACGATCACCATGGCGAGAAGCGCAGGCCAGAGGTTCGAGCGCAACGCGGGGGGCCAAGTCTTGCGGGTCAGTATCGCAAACAGAGCGACGATAACAATCCCCATCCCCAGAAACTTGGAAATCGTCAGCGTCGGATAGACGGCCAGAATTTCGGTAAAGGCATCAAAGGGAATCATGAAGATCAGGACGAAAAAGGCGATCCGGGTATAACGACCCAGCACAATGAACGCCACCACGGAAAGACCGGGCAACAGGGCAAGCACGGGATAAGGAGTGGTGAGCAGGATCGCCACCGTGAGCACAAAAACAGCCGCCGTCAACCACAGCAATGGTTTAGCCACGACTTCCTTCTTGAGAGCGTCCAGCTGTCCCATATGCATGCCTCCTCTAATAAACCCTGCGGAGGATCTGACTGACGAGAGCAACCCCTGCCGCCGTCCATCTGAGCCAAGTTAGCACAATCAGGGGGATCGTATCAATGGTTCTTCCCCTCCTGGCCTCCACCCCGCCGATGACCACGGCAGGCAGCGGCCAGAACACGAGTGCGACCGCCCAGGCTGGAGCGGCAGGCCATGCGAGCGCCAGCGCTAAAGCGGTGACCGGGCAAACGACATGCCAAGCACTCAACACCGGATGGCGGAGGGTCCGGAATGAATAACCGTATTTGCGTGCAAACTGGAGGGTGCACGACTGGCGCCAGAACTCCTTGCGTATCAGTTCGGCCAGACTCTTTTCATAGCCCAGATGGATAAGACAGACATCCGGCGCCGAAATGACACGATAGCCGGCCTTCCGCACACGGAACGTGAAGTCCTTGTCCTCGCCCGTCAGAAAAGCCGGATCAAATCCGCCGGCAGCTTCAAACACGTCACGATTCACGAAAATATTCCGTCCCGGCAGGAAGTCCACGTCCACAAGAACCCTTCGCTTCAAGTGGAGGCGTTGCCCCCAGATACGCCCGACCCAGCCCGCCGTGTCCGGCACCTTGGAGGTGAACCCCAGCGCGCCCTTGAATCCCGACTTGAAGTACACTCCCGCTTTCTCGAGCCAGTTGCCCGGCACCAGCATATCCGCATCCAGAAACACCAGGATTTCGCCCGTGGATTCGCGCGCCCCGATGTTGCGCAAATCAGAGATGTGGATCCGGTGTCCGGATGTATTCTCAATCACACGCGCCCCCCGATCCCGGGCGACTGAAACCGTCTGATCCGTCGAACCGTTGTCGACGACCAAAACCTCCACGGATGCAGGATTAGAAACATTTGAGCGGATCGCATCCAGACAGGAACCGATATGACTGCCTTCATTGAAGGCCGGGAGGATCACAGAAAATAAGGGGCTACTCATGCGGGCACTCAGGCAATGCTCTCCCGAAGGAAGTACTGGTGGGCCATGTAATAGTTCAGCGGAGACACAGGCTCGAACCTGACAACATACTCAAACCCGTTCTCGCTCTTGATTTCCCGGTACACTTCCCCTTTACACCGGCAGCGCTTGCGTCTCATGCGCCCGCGCCGCCGGCCAAGATCGATCTCCAGCTTGAAAGAACAGGGAGTGGGCGTCCCCAGCGGGCGGGAAGAACGCATAAGAAAGGCTTCCTCATTGATATCCACGATCTCGCATTCTTCCGGGACGGGAGGCGGGGAATCCCCGCGCCAGTAATACACCCTGGCGCCCCGCTGCCGCACACGTTCCAGCTCCCTTTTCTCCCGATACAGCCGGAACAAGACGGTAGCAAGGAAAGAGTGATAAAACACCGTCGCAATCTTGAAGAGGGTCGTCTTCAGCACAATCACACCGGTAAATGCAATGGCGTAGAGGTCCCAGAAAAGAATCTGCTTCCGGCGGACAAGCCGGTTATCAATCATCGTACGAATCCGTTTTGGGGAACTGTGGGGGGTGAACAACTGCGCATAGCCGATAAGTCCGGGGCTGACCTCGAAGCGCAGGTCATAGTCGCGTATATGCGAGCAAATGTGCTCGTAGATTTCCGGCCTTTCAGGGCGGGGCCCGATAAAATCAATATCTCCCCTCAGGATATTGTATAACTGGGGTAGTTCATCGAGGCGTGTGTCCCGAAGGAATTTCCCGAGCGGCGTCACCAGCTTGTGCCTCGAGGCAAGAAGCTGGGCCCCGATGATCTGCTCAGCATTCGGCTTCAGAGTGCGGAATTTATACATCACAAATGGTTGCCTGTGGAGTCCCAGCCGGATGCCCTGGTAAAAAACCGGTCGCCCATCACGCCACAGGATCAGGAGGCTGATCAAAAGGCCCAGCGGCGCGCAGATGACCAGCAAAGCCAGGGCAAGCACCAGATTGACCACCCGGTTGACCACATGCGCGGTGCAGTAATAGCCGCCTCGCAATGATAATCTGAAGGTGCTTTCAATCATGACGATAAGAGGTTGATTTGCCTGGAATCCTCGCGCATACAGGTCGGTCGGCCCGGCCTTACTTCACGAGCTTGATCGAGCATACCACGGGAAGTCCAGCGTACCTTGCAACGTCACTCGGCCGCTTGAACGTATGGTCGAAAAACTCGGCCAGCAAGCCTATGCTGCACCCCGTCACCAGTCCGGCGATCAACCCCAGGAGCAGGGTCCACCCGACCTTCGGGAACACGCGGACGGCGGAACACGCGGAATGACTCAAGATGCTGATATCGCCGGATAACCGGGCATTGGCAATAGCGTCATTGATCTGGGCCTCCTCCGCGCGCTTGGAAAACGTTTCATAGGAATACAGGAGCAGAGCTGCCTCGCGGGAGATGCGCTGCACCTCGGTCGACTGTCGCTGGAGATCAATATTTCGCTCTCCAATGGTCTTAATGGTGGCTTCCAACTGGCTGATCCGGCCTTCCAGCGCTTGCACTTCCGCTTCCCTTAAATCCAACAGACGCATCGCCTCCGTCCGCAACGCCTTGTATAATTGAGCAATCTGCTCATCAATCGACTTCACCTTCTCGCTTCCCGGCTGAAATTCCCGGAGAATCTTGGTGCGCTCCACAGAAGCCACCATCACCTGGGATCCGAGGTCGTTGATCGTCCGGTTCTCAAGGAAGGAAAAGAACTGCACATCCCCCTGTTCCACGGACTGCCTGAAGGATGTCACGAACTTCGCCTTCTGCAGGTACTCATCCCGGAGAGAACTGATCTGGGCCATCCTGTCCTTCTTCATATCCACATTATTGACCATTTCCCGGTCTACAAGGGCTATCGACGCCTCCTTGGCCTTGGCGGACAACTGGTCTTCAATCTTCTCCAACTTCTCCTTGTACATGCCGGCCCGGACGGCAAGGAACACCTGCTGGTCGGCGGGGTTGAATACCTTGACCCGATAGGTCATGTATTGCGCCAGCAGGGCATCCAGCGTGGCCTCGGCACGAAGGGCATCACGATCCGTCAACGTGACCCGAATCACGTGCGACGCCAGAATGACCTCGGTCTTCAACCGGCTCTTGATCCGGGCGACCTCCCTAATGATAGCCTTATCTGTCCGCGCGGATTGATCCTGGGCTTTCCCGCGCAACGCCAGAACCGTCTGCATGACGAGATCCGGCGAGGACAGGATTTCCAGCTCCGAGGCCAGATCCTCCTTGGACACGGGAAAGTTGCGCAGGTCGGTCTGCTCCAGGCTTCCGGGACTGTTTTGCGTCTTTGCGGTGCGCATCAGGATGGATCCTGTAGCGGCGTATGTGGGAGGCCAAAACGCGGCGATCAGGATCGCCATGGCAACCACGCCCGCCATGGTCCAGACAATAAGACGGCTTTGTGCAAAGACCATCTCGCAGAGTTCTTTTTTCCAGTCTTCGGATTGCATAAGGCCTCTCAGTTGATGGTGGTTGTTCCTAGTAGCTGAAGCTCGTCGAATTGATGGTTCCGTCAGAACTGATTGTCTGGGTACCCCTCGTGCGCGTTCTGTCAGGATTCAAACTATAGTCCATTGAGACGCCCCAGCCCCTGAACAGAACAATTCCGGCAAGATCCTTGGAGATGTCCGACAGGCGGGCAATGGCGCGTTTTGGCACGTAGACGATATCATCGGGCTGCAGATAGAAGAACTGGCTGTTTTTCTTCATGTCCAATGGCCGATAGGCGTCAACCTTCGTGGCTACCATCTTGTCGCCCCGCTTACGCACTACAATAACATCGCTCAATTTCGCCGAATACAACGGGCTTCCCGCCATAGTCAAGGCCTCCTGCACCGTAATCGGCTTCAGCATCGTATAAGCACCGGGGGTCGTCACCTGGCCCATGACATAAACCCTTGACCCAGCGTGAGTTTCGAGGAACACGTCAGCCGAAAGCCCGGACATCACCTGTTTATAGCGCGTATTGATCGCTTCGTTGATTTCCGGAATCGTTTTGCCTGCCGCAAAAACATCGCCCAGCATCGCAAAGGTGACGAACCCATCCGGTCGTACTGTGACCAGCCGGCTCAACCCGCGCGGCGCGGTATGCAAGTCAGCCTTGAATTCCCTGAGATTGGCACGGAAATCGGGAACCGTAACATACAACTCCGGAGTTTTCAGGACCTTTGAGTACCGGATCTTTAGCTCCTTGGTGAGTTCCGCGACCGTCATGCCGCTGACCACAACATCGCCTACATACGGCAAGGTGATCCGCCCGTCGGGCCTCACAATCTGGGTCTCGTTGAGTTCGGGGAGATTCACAAACTTAACCGCCACCTGCTGATCGGCAGCCAGCTTGAATCCATCCTTCAAGTCCAATTGTGGACTGACATGATACAACACATCCAGCACATCCCCGGGGACAACCTTATAGGCCGCAAAGAAATCAAAGGACCCCTCCCGCCCCGCCTCCTCGGCAAATGTGACGCGATCCATGACGACTTCTTTTCCCTTGTGCACGGGGGACTTCTTGGCCGGGGCAGCCGGTTTGACAACCGCTGGCGGCGAAACGGGCATGGGATCACTCAGGACCACCCCATCGGGCGACCTGGGGATCTGATGGTTCGCCTTCTTGTCAGAGGTGGAACGGCACCCGGCCCCCACCAGGATCCAAGCGCCTGCCAGCAGGCAAACAGCGCCAACTCGCACCAGTCCGGATATCCGGACTCCTATTGGTTTAGATTTTTCCATAAAGTCCTGCTGGTATGTAGTATTGCCTCTTGTTTAGAACCACGCCCAGAATCTTCCCGTTTACATTCGTGATCTTTTCCTTTGCAAGATCCAGTATTTCCCACTTGGTCTTCTCGCATTCCGCAACAAGGACGACCCCGTCGAAATGCCTGGCCATCAAGGCGACATCGGATGAAGTCATCACGGATCCCGCATCAAACACGATGTAGTCAAATTGGGCACGCAACGTCTCGAGCTTGGCAGCAAACCCGTCCGCATGGAAGATCTCCACCGGATTATCAGACGAGGTCCCGCGCGCCATGACCTTCAGCCGGTCAATTTCCGTGGATTGGATGGGGTCTTTCCCGCCGGTCCGGGAAAGCAGGAAATCCGTCAATCCCGGCGCCTTGCTCACCCCGAACAATTCATGAAGCTTCGGGGCCGCCAAATGGGCGTCGACCAAAAGGACTTTTTTCCCGGCCGTAACCGCCAGCGAATGCGCCAGGGTGGCAGCTGAAGTAGTCTTTCCTTCCTGAGGGCGGCAACTCGTTACGAGAATCGCCTTGACGGGCCTGCCGCCCGCCGTGCCGAGCAAGTCCCCTTCAAGAGATGAAAGTGAGGCCTGATTCGCACTGATAATCCGACTAAGTTCTGGGGACATCATGGCAATCTCTTTCCCTTGAAAATAAATTGTCGCCAAAAGGTTTACAGCCTCCTTTAAAGGAGAACTCACTGCTAACACCGAAATAATACATTTCGAGGACAAAACAGCAATCAAATAATTCAAATACTTGGATTAGGGCGCATCTTTGAGTATTGGCATCCAAGGCCATCAGAATACGACGTTTCCCTAAGGTGGACCGGGCTCTCCGAGCACGGTCTGTCTTTGCCGGGCCATCCTGATGACTGACGCCGCTCGGAGATCGGCGTCCACTTTAAGACCCATGCCAATACTCACAGATGGGCCCGAGTCATTATTGCGAAACCTTCGAATTCCGGATTCTCACGGGAAGACCAGATCCAACAATGATTCATCCATAACTAGTCTTCTGGACCGAAACCATTGATTCTCAAGGGTTGGCACACCTTGTGCTCATATTCATTCTAGATGCCCCGACAATGAATAATTCCGAAACCCGGGCGGCCTGGA
>CAYOQM010000115.1:3158-7897 GCA_964406065.1 uncultured Verrucomicrobiota bacterium | reverse complement strand
GTAATGCTAACCGTAAGCTCCTCCGGAGTCTGGCCTTCAACCTGCTCCGGCAGGAACACATCGCTCACATAGCAGCGATAAAACCCCTGATCGTTGCACGTGCAGAAGGCCATCAGTATCGGCACCTTGAGTTTCAGGGCCAGTCCGGCGGCCGCCGTTGCGACTGGCACGGGTACACCAAAGAAGGGAACAAACACACCTCCATCCGACGGAAGGGTGTCCTGGTCCAACAGCAGCGCGACAGTGCCTTCCTGCTTCAAGACTCTTACGAGCGCCCTGATGGCTCCTTCACGGGGGACAATTGACTGGCCGGACAGGGTTCGTACCCTGTTGATTTCGGCGTCAATCAGGGGATTCTTGACCGGTTTGGCGACGCTGGCAATCTGAGAGCCGCTCTGGACGGTGATCAATCCCAGGATTTCCCAATTCCCGAAATGCGCCGTTACCGCCACCAGCGCACCTTTCCGCAGCCATTGCCTCGCGGAATCTTCCACAACCACCCATTTTCCGAGGCGCGCCTTGCGGTCCACCGAGAACCAGAAATAGTCGAGCCCGGTCAACACAAAGGTGCTAAAGACTTCCCTGACAATGGCCCGTTTTTCACGGGCACTTAATGCGGCCCCGAAGGCCAGATCGAGATTGGCACGAGCAATGCCGCTATCCTTCCTGGCAAATATAAAGGCAAGCCATCCCGCCCAACGAGCCAAACGCAATACCATGGCGCGGGAGAATCTAGGCACCACCTGCACCGCACAGGCAAAGAAAAAAACCTCGATCCTGAACCGGATACGGCGTCGAAAAGGTATGGAATTTGCCGCTTTCATCACCCATAAACAAAAAGGCCCGAAACATCACTGTTCCGGGCCTATTCAACGAATCTCAGTTAGGGATTGTTAACCGGAATCGCAGCCCCTTCCTTGTTAACCTCAACCTTGTTAAGGAGCGTCTTGGGCTCTTCCTGACCAGACTTGCGGATGTACACTTCGACGCGACGGTTTGCTGGATTTCCGAGAACGGGGTCATTCTTGGCTTTCGGCCGACTGAACCCGTAGCCGACTGCAACCATGCGAGTGGCCGCCACATTGCACTTGGACGCGAGATAGTTCAAGCAGGACTTGGCGCGCCGTTCGGAAAGTTCGACATTGTAATCCGCAATGGACTTCTTCTGCTTGTCGGCGTGTCCCTCGATGCGGGCCGTGGCCCCGGGATCACGCGCCAGCACCTTGCCAATGATGTCCAGATCCTTGAAATATTCCGGCTTGATGATGTCCTTGTTGTAATCGAACTGGATGTTCAACTCAACCAACTGGAGGTCGTCCGCACCGTGTCCGGCGCGGGGATCCGTCCCGTCCTCGATCACCTCATGCCCGTCGGCCACTCCGCCGCCATCCGTGTCGCGCAACAGGGGATCCGTGTGGTGAGTGAAAACCTCGGAGCCATCCTTCAGCCCGTCGAAATCGGTGTCGGGATTGAGGGGATCGGTGTGATAGACCTTGACCTCATCATAGTCGCCCAGCAGATCATGATCCGTGTCGGGGTCGAAGGGGTTTGTTCCAATCTTGTTTTCCTCATCGTCGGTCAAGCCATCGGCATCACTATCCTTGGCGCCCCCGGCCACCACGAAACTCGGCGCCACATTGGCCCCGAAGACATACCGCACCCCCACCTCGGTCAGGGCGCTGACGACGCCTTTCTTACCGCTGTTGCCGAACGCGGAGTGATAATCGGCGCGCAAGCCCCAGGCATCGTTGATATTGTAAATGATTCCGGCTCCCGCTCGCAATCCAATCCCCAGCGCATCATAATCTTTCATGGAGTCCGTGAAGGCCGTGCCCTGCCCTCCGAGGCTCAGATAGGGATCAACCCGCTTCCAAGGGGTGGGATGGAAAAGCGCCTCCAGCGAGAATCCATACCCCGTGGTCGAACTTGCATCGGCCTTGCCGGTCTGCTCGGCAAGGTTGTTGACATACTTCCATTGATTACCCGTCGTGGCATCATTCTTGTAGCCATGCTGGGCGTCAAGTACGGGCGCGACAAACAACCCGCCCTCAAAACTCCACCAGTGGTTGAGATCATAGCCGACTTTGACGCTCCCGATAAAGCCATCCTTGGTGGCAAAATCCCCCTCGAAATCAAGAAACCCTGCGCCCACGGTCATGTTGAGAGGATGGCTATCCCCCACTTCCTCGGCCCGGACAGGCGTTCCGTTCATCCACATTCCCGCGACCATACCGGCCACCATCGCACAGTTGAAAAATCGGCTGTATTTCATGAATTTATCCCTTTATCTCAACATCATCGCTTTATTTATCCGGAGTAATATCCGAAACATTGTGTTTATTGCAAAATCTAACGCTTTAGGCAAAAGAAAATTACGGCAGACTCAGTTTTTCGAGGGCAGACTTCTTATCATCCCCCTTTTCCACTGCCGCTTTTTTGGCCGCCAGGCGTTTCTGAGTCAGAACCGTCTCCTGAGGCAATCCTTCATTACTTGTCACGCTCCGTGAACTGGCCAACCCGACCGTGACGAAAATAATCGTTTCAGTCTGAGTGCGCTTCTTATGCGTGTGAGTAAATAGATATTTCCCGATCAGGGGGATATCGCCCAGAAACGGCACCTTAACGACATTGTCGCGTTCATCGGTCTCCGTCAACCCGCCAATGGCAGCTGTTTTTCCACTTTCCAAACTGAAGGAAGTGGTAATGGTCTTCGTCGACGTAACGGGGTAGGTATTATTGTCAGGCGCCGTCTTGTTCCTCAGGAACCGGCTCAGCGTCGGGGCGATCCTCACCATGACATTGCTCTGGTTGTTAATGGTGGGCGTGACATCCAACGAAATGCCGTACTCAAAATAAGGGGTTCTATCATCCAGGGCATAGGTGGTGGTATTCGCCTGACCCTGCTGACCCGGTGTCACCGTGCCCTTGATATTCGGCTCCTTGTCACCGATGTGAATGGTTGCGGTTTCCTGATTGGCCACGATAATCTTGGGATTCGAAACAATGCTGATCCCGTTGACCTGCTGTAACGCGCTCAGTACGAGTTTAAAGTCATCGGCGCTCAATACCGCGGTCCGGATGTCCGAAACATGCTGCCCCTTGATGCTTTCGGATTCATGCGAAAAGTTCTGTGATTTCGAGATCGTCTCGGAAGAACTGTTCCCCGCCGTCTTCCCCGCGCTGGACGACAAGCCATCCTTGGTGCTGTCGTTCAAGGAGGAACTGCTCCCGTTTTGTATCGTCTGGTTCAAGGACCGGTTGTCCGTCGCCCCGCTGCCCGGCAAGCCCGCCCCGGAGGCTCCCTTGGATCGCAGGTCCGAGTCCACCGTGCCCAGCCCCGTGCGCTGACCATTGAACTTGCTGCGTTCGTCCAGCATCGTCTGGCTGAGGGTAGCCACCCCGACATTATAGCCTTCCAGCATCTGCCAGTTGATCCCCAGATCCTTGATGGCTTCATCCGTCAATTCCATGAATTTGGCCTCGATATAAACCTGTTGGCGAGGCACATCGATTTCCTTGACGACCTTGAGGATCGCGCTCAGGTTGGCGGCCGAAGCACGAACCACAATGGCGTTGGCGTTGGGGAACGGGGAAATCATCCCGTCATTCCCGACCATGGGCCTGACGGCTGCAACCACGTTCGAGACCGGCGCATAATCGAGGAATATGGGTTGCGCGATGAGGGGCTCGGCCGCGCCCGGCGCCTTGGGCATGATGCTGTAGATGTTGGATCCAGGCACCTTCTCCACCACCATCATGCTGTAGATATCGAGGATGGAATCCAGCGCAGGCTTCCATTCGACATCCTGGAGGTTAACCGTCACCTTGCCCTGGAGATTGCTTGAGGTGGCAATAATGTTCGCGCCTGAAATCTTGGTGAACAGGCGGACAACATCCTGCAGGGCAACATCATCAAGCGCGACGGAAATGAGATTCTCCCGAACGGCCTTGTCGGGAAAATGAGCCACCGCCACCACATCCGTCGTGCCGTCGGACGCCGTCATGGAATTGGACGAGACCACTCCTTCGGCGGACTTGACCGTCTCCACGATGCCGGTATTGGCGGCCACCGGGGTGACCGTGTT
The DNA here is from genome assembly GCA_964406065.1 of uncultured Verrucomicrobiota bacterium. Classification (GTDB taxonomy): domain Bacteria; phylum Verrucomicrobiota; class Kiritimatiellia; order CAIKKV01; family CAITUY01; genus JAABPW01. Next base: position 3,812 of record CAYOQM010000115.1, on the reverse strand, counting down.
CGTGCCGAGGGATTCCATGCCTCCCGGCGTAAGCAGGGCGCTGGCCGGCGGCGCCGGTGCAGCCGTTTCCGGCAAGGACGCTGTGGAGACTGTTTCGGAAAGCGAGGAGAACTCGGCATCAGGGGTCCACCCCCCACTCTGTTCCCCGCGTGCCGGGGTCATTCCAAAATTCATTGCGATGGCCACCATGCTTAAGAACATCATCTTTTCTTTAGTCATAAGAATTACCCTCCCTCATCAATATCCAAGAATCCGATAGAACCGGTTGGTTACTCCCAGCACCGTCCGGTCCGTGCAATTCGTGATCATATCCATTCCGGCGATATTGGTGCACCCCGCCAACGTCTGCCATGACACCGGCGCCATCAGCCCGTCCGCATACTGTACGGCATAGTTCCAGTTCAGGCGGCCAAACCACGACAGCGTGAAACTGGTATTCGTCCCAGACGACACCATGGAGGTAATCGACGCCACCCCGTTGGTCGCGGCGCCGGGATCGATCATCACCCGCAGGATGGACTGGGAGATGGGTTGCTGCAGGTCCTGCGATCTTCCGGACAAAATGTGAAGTCTTCTGATTGTGTTTGTATGATGATTACCGCAGATCCGCAGACGGAACTGGCCCTGAAATGGATGAAAATGGTGGCAGCCGCC
>CAYOQM010000115.1:0-3148 GCA_964406065.1 uncultured Verrucomicrobiota bacterium | reverse complement strand
CGATCATCACCCGCAGGATCCGGTTGTTCTGGGTATCCGCAATGTACAGGAAGCCCCTCGCATCGAATTCCACATCTTCCGGCCCGTTGAGCACGTTACTGCTCACCAGCGTGGTCCATGCCATGCCTATCGGTGGCGTGCAAGCCACCCGGCTGTTGTTGATATCGGCAACATACAGATTGGTGCTGCCCAGGGACAGGCCGCCCGGATAACGCAAACCGCCTTCCGCCGACGCCCCGCCGCCCAACTGCCCGAGACACACTCCGCTACGATTGAACTTCTGGACACGGTTGAACCCGTTGGTCTGCAGGCCGTCATCGGACACGTAGATCGTGTCGCTCTTGTCCACCATGATCCCCTTGGGATAGTGCACCAGCCCCGGCAAAACCCCGTTGGAAATGAAGACGGACCAGACTCCCTGCGGGGTCATCTTCTGGATGCGGTGGTTGTTGACATCGGTTGCATAGACCGTGAAGGTGGAATCCACCGCGACATCGGACGGACTGTTGAACTGCCCCACCGCGCTACCGATCGTGTTCGAGCTGAGCACCGTCCACTGGCCGTTCGTGGCATTCAACTTCTGAATCCGGTAATTGTTCTGGTCGGCCACATAGAGATTGCCCTTTGCATCCACCGCCAACCCGGCCGGCTTTGAGAATTGCCCCGCCCCGACTCCCGGAGAACCCAGGATCGTCCAGGAGGAGAACAACGGATCATACAGCTGGATGCGGTTGTAGTAGGTGTCGGCCACATACAGCCGGTGACGGGAATCCAAGGCCAGCCCCCGTGGCAACCAGAAGGAGCCTGCATTGGTTCCAATAGTCCCGAACACGTCAGCCTTCAGGTAGGCCGCCGAGAGTGCGGTCACCTGCTGGTTCAGCACCAACGCGGTCTGTGATGCCGGAGCAAGCCAGCCTCCATCGAGGGTCTTGAATTCAACGCCATACAACCCGGCAGGGACCTCCAGCAGGACTCCGGTATTGGTCCAGTTTCCGCCTGCCATCCGCCATTGGGCCCCTGCGGCAACCGCCTCAGGCGGAGTGATGTCAACCACCAGCCCCGTCACCTGGGAATAGAGCCCGGTCAGCACGACGGTGACCCAGTTGGTGGGCGTGAACGAAATCGAGGCCGGAGTAATCCAGCGCGACATCGATGAGAATTGGACCTGATGCCCGGACAGGGAAAGCCCGCCAACCTGGGCGCCACTTGTCTGCCACTCACCGCCATCCACCCGCCACTGGGCGCCTGCCGTGATGGCATTGGGCGGCATAATGACCACCGACACCGCGCTGGTCATGACCGTATATTCCCGCAGCAACTGCAGGGCTTGCCCGGGGTTCAGGGTGACCTGCTCGATGGGCGGCTCGAACCACCCCGGCACAACGGTGTAAGATACGGTACTTATCCCCGCATCGATATTGGACACCGTGACGCCACCAGCAAGCCATGCCCCTCCATTGACACTCCATCCGGCAGCGGCGGGAGTATGCACATCATCGAAACGAACGATAAGGGAGGCCTGCTGGACATAAAGCCGTGTGATCGTCGTGGCCACGCCATTGCTCAGGCTCAGCGTTTCCGTCAGAGGCTTAGTCCACCCCTCCACCGACTTGTACATCACCACATGGGTTCCGGGCGCGAGACCCTGCACAGCATCACCGCTGTTCTGCCAGACCCCGCCATCCACGGACCACTGGGCTCCCGCCAGCACGATTTCCGTAGGCTGCAGGATCACCCGGAGTGACGGGGGTGGAACGATGGCACCCGGAATGACCGTCACGACCGAGCCGTGGGCCACCGCCGCATGCTGCCATTGCGCGTTCCAGTCATGATCATAGGTGAAGTCCTGAAACCCGCCCGGCTGATGATACTTTCCCCAGGCAAACAGATTGGTGTTCGCCTGACCGTCGTCGAACCGGAAATAGTGGACCAGCCCGTTGGTATCCGTGGCGGATATCACCCGGTTGGTATTGGCCTGGATCTGGATTGGCGACCGGACGACGTTCCATAAGCGCACTTCGTCAAGTTGTCCGCCATAATCCTCTCCCATCCGCACGAACGTCAGGCCTCCGCGACCGCTCACCGGCGGGGCCAGGTAGAAGGTGTTCGTTGTGGCCGCAAGGGAACCGTTGGTGTACAGGTTCAGGGTCGCATTCAAGGCATTATAGGACGCGGCTACATGCGTCCAGGTTCCGTTGGACGGAACAACCCCGCCCCTCACAATGTAGGGCGTTCCATCCGAGCCGACATAGCCGGCATAGAGCCGCAACCCCGCCGTATTGGTTTCAAGACCCATGACATAGTTTACGATCTGGGTCCCGCCCGGCATCGTCTCAACCAGGCGTCGAGCGAGCGTGCCCGCACCGGCCACCCCGTTGGAGGGATTAACCCAGCATTCAATCGTCCAGCTTGTCATCCTCTGCTTCAGGTTGACGGGAATCTCGACATAGTCGTCAAGCGCCCCCCCCAGCACCACCGCCCTGGAAATCGCCGGGTCAACCGCATTCACGGGACTGGTTCCCATGGCCTGCTCCTCGTTGTCAGCAAATCCATCATCGTCTGTGTCAATTATGTCCGGCCGTGATCCCAGCAACTGTTCGGCAATATTCACCACCCCGTCGCCATCCCGGTCTTCCTGCGTATCCAGAACCCCATTGCCATTGGAATCCTGTGCCCGGGGATTGGTGCCGGACCAGAATTCGTAGATAGTGATCAACCCGTCATGATCAGGATCGCCATGGGGCCCGTTAGGGCCATCCTTGGCCCCCGCCGAGGTTTCCTGCCAGGTTCCGTCATCCCAGGGATCAAGCCCGTGAATAACCTCCCAGGCATCGGGCAGGCCATCATGGTCAGAATCATCGGCGCCCCATTTATCGACCCCGTAGGCGGGTGCGGCATCATTCGTGACAAAGGTGAAGTTGTTGGTGGACAGGGCATAGCCAAAATCACCGAACCGGTATTCCTCGGACGTGGCGCCCATCAACCCGTTCTTGGCGCGGCGCGCAAAATCCTCCGCCGTGCTGCCGCCATCGTCAAACCGGTAGTAGGCCAGCAGGGCGTTGCGGGTGAAATCCCCGCTGTTGTCCTTGTCATTCCAATAAACATTGTTCTGCAAGACCCCGGTGACGCCGGCCGTCAGGTTGGTACC
>CAYOQM010000114.1:5168-8027 GCA_964406065.1 uncultured Verrucomicrobiota bacterium | reverse complement strand
CGCCTTGGTGAACAGGAAAGTCCCCTTCAGGTTCACGGCAATCACGGCATCCCAATCCTGCTCGGACATCCGGATCATCAGGGTATCCTTGGTAATCCCGGCGTTATTGACCAGGATGTCGATCTTGCCAAATTCCTTGATGGCGCCGTCCACCACGGCTTCCACGGCCGCGGACTGGCTCACATCCGCCTCGAAACACTTCACTTTCCGTCCGAGGCCCTCGATCAGGCCTACGGTTTCGGCCAGCCATTCGGCCTTCAGATCGCATAACGCCATGTCGCAGCCTTCGCCTGCCAGTTTTTTGGCGATGGCCTGCCCGATCCCTCGTGCCGCCCCTGTTACCAGGGCCACTTTTCCAGTCAATGTTGCCATAATGAATCTCCTTGTTAGGCCTTCAACGCCGCCACCGCCTTGTCCAGCGTCGGCACATCCTGGATGCTCACCGATGAGGCATCCTTGTCTATCCTCTTGATCAGGCCCGCCAGCACCTTGCCCGGCCCGCATTCAATGTATTCCGTCACCCCATCCTGCTTGAACCCCTCTATGGTGGCGACCCACTGCACGGAGGAAGTGACCTGTCTGACCATGACCGCCTTGATTTCGACCGGCTCCCCATGGGGTTTGGCTGTGACGTTCGCCCACACCGGCACCGCCGGCTTCTGGAAGGTCATTCCGGCCAGGATGTGATCCAATTTTGCGGCCGCGGGAGCCATCAGGGGCGAATGAAACGCACCCGCCACCGGCAAGACCACGGTTTTCTTGGCGCCTGCGGCCTGGGCAAGCTTCTCGGCCGCCGCAATCTTGTCCTTCTCGCCTGACAGCACGATCTGCTCGGATGAATTGATGTTGGCCATCTGCACCCCGGCCTCGGCACAGACCTTTTCAAGGGCAGGCAACGCCAGCCCCATCACGCTGACCATGCCGCCGGGACGCTCGTTGCAGGCCTCCTGCATTGCCTTGCCACGCGCCTGCAGCACCTTCACCGTGTCCTCAAACGACAACACCCCCGCCGCCCAGAGCGCGGTCCACTCCCCAAGGCTCAGCCCGGCGAAGCCGGACACCACAAGTTCGGGGTAAAGCTTTTTCAGGGCGGTATAACAGGCCGCGCTGGTGACAAAGATGGCCGGATGACATTTGTCCGACTTGGTGATTTCCTCGATCGGCCCCTCCGAGCAAAGCTGGAGCAGGTCATAGCCCAGCACTCCGCTGGCGCGGGTGAACAGCTCCGCACATTCGGGATGCGCCGACGCCAGATCCTTGCCCATCCCTACAAACTGAGCGCCCTGTCCGGCGAAAACTACGACTCGTTTCTTCATGGTTGGCTCCTTGATTACAGCTTGACGACCATTGCACCCCAGGTGAACCCGCCGCCAAAGGCGACCAGCACGACCCTGTCACCCTTCTTGATGACCCCGGCCCGGATGGCCTCGTCCAGCGCCACGGGAATTGAAGCGGCGGACATGTTGCCGTACTTGTCCAGATTGACGAAAAATTTCTCGGGCCCCACGCCCAGACGGTCCCGGATGGCCTCGACAATACGCATATTCGCCTGATGCGGCACCACGCAGGCCACCTCGGCCATGGTGATCCCCGCCTTTTCCAGCGCCTTGCGGGACGCTTCCGCCATGGCCCGTACGGCATGCTTGAAGACTTCCTTGCCCTCCATCTTCATGAAATGCATGCGTTTTTCGATGGTTTCCGGCGAGACCGGGTGGCGGCTGCCGCCGCCGGGAATGTTCAGGAGGGCGTTCAGCGACCCGTCGGATCCCGTAACCGTCGAGAGAATTCCCGCGCCGGAGTCGCAAGCCCGCAGCACCACCGCCCCCGCGCCATCGCCAAAGAGCACGCAGGTGGTACGATCCTGCCAGTCCGTCACGCCGCTGAGTTTTTCGGCGCCGATCACCAGGGCGGTTTTGAAGCGGCCGGTAAGCAGGTATTGATTGGCCGCATCCACGGCAAAAAGAAATCCGGAACAGGCCGCCTCAAGGCCGATGCAGGTGGCGTTTTTTGCCCCGATCAGGTTCTGGACGAAGCAGGCGGTATTGGGAAACGGCATATCCGGCGTCAGGGTCGCCACGATAATCAGGTCGATCTCCTCGGGCTTGACGCCTGCCGCGGCGAGCGCGCGCCGCGCCGCCTCGGCGGCCAAATCCGACGTGGCCTGGTCGTCGCGGGCGATGCGGCGTTCCTTGATTCCGCTGCGCGTCACGATCCATTCACTGGTCGTATCCACAATCTTTTCCAGATCGGCATTGGTCAGAATCCGTTCCGGAACATACGACCCTGTGCCCAGAATCGCCACGTGTCGAGTTTGCGGTGTTGTGCTCATGGTTTTATCTTCAGTTTCCCGGCTTCCTCAATAATCCGGTCATTCACGTGGTGGCCCACTGCCTCGCAGGCCACCCGGACGGCATTAAAGATCGCCGTACGGGACGAGGAACCGTGCGTGATAATGCACACCCCGTTCACTCCCAGTAAAGGCGCCCCGCCGAATAATTCCGGATCCATCTTCTTCTTGATCGATTTCAGCGCCCCTCGAAGGATCAGGGCGCCGACCATGCGGAACACGTTGGCCTTGAATTCCTTCTTGAGCCATGACCCGATGGCATGGGCCACGCTTTCACTGGTCTTCAGGACCACGTTCCCGACAAACCCGTCACAGACAACAACGTCAATCTCCCCCTTGAACAGGTCATGCCCCTCCACATTGCCCCGGAAGTTCACCGGCGCGGCGCTGAGCAGACGAAACGTCTCCTTGGTGATTTCATTCCCCTTGGAGTCCTCTCCCCCGATGCTCATCAGGCCCACCACGGGGTTCGGTTGCCCGAGAATCTCGCGGGCATAGACGCTGCCCATGAC
>CAYOQM010000114.1:0-5158 GCA_964406065.1 uncultured Verrucomicrobiota bacterium | reverse complement strand
TCCACCAGCAGATCCGGCGCACAATCCGTATTGGCTCCGGCATCAATCAGCACAATGGGACGTCCCATGGTCGGCATCACCGTAGCGATGGCGGGACGTTGAATGCCTTCCAGAGTCCGCAACTTCAACGTGGCGGCCACCACCATGGCCCCGGTGTTGCCGGCGGACACCGCGGCATCCGCCTCTCCGGCGTTGATCAGGTCCATCATCCGACTGATGGAGTTGTCCTTCTTCTTGCGTATCGCCAAGGCCGGTGGCTCCTCCATGCCCACCACTTCGGCGGCATGGTGGATCACCAGTTTCGCGGGAATCTGGCCATATTGCTTGAGTTCCTGACGGATCACATCCTCCTGTCCAACCAGGATCAGCGAGGTCAGGGCCTCCAACCTCCGGGCGGCATCCACCGCGCCGGCGACGATTTCACGGGGAGCATAGTCGCCCCCCATCGCATCAACCGCGATACGCATCGGCGTTAGTCAGCCTGAACGCTCACCACTTGCCGCCCGCGGTAATAACCACAGGACCGGCAAACCCGGTGCGGTTCCTGGGCGGCGCCGCATTGCGGGCACTTCTTGATCGTCATGACGCGGGCTTTGATGCAGGCGCGACGCGTGCGGATCTTAGCTTTCGATGTTTTTCTTTTTGGAACTGCCATTTTTCACCTCAATACTGTCCAATTCACTAAACGCGCTCCAGTGCCCCGCCTCCAACGGCTTGCATTCACACCGCTCCCGGTTCAGGTTGACACCGCACCGGGGACATAATCCACGACACGCCTCCCCGCAAACCGGATAATTTGGAAAGCGGAGGATAATAGTTTCACGGACTTCATCCGTCAAGTCCAGGGTCTCATGGACATTCAAGACCTCTTTTTCGCAAAAAAACTCATGATCTTCCACCCGTTCGGTAAACGGATCCGCACAACGGGAACAGACAAAGCGGATATCCGCCGCCACGGTTCCCGTCACAATGAGCTCATGGGAAATATACTGGGCCTGCAACTCGTACTGGACCGGGCCCACCGCCTCCGCCCCCGCATTCTTTTCCAGGGCAACAACTTGCGGAGCCTCCTCCCCTGCGTAGTCCTTGCCGCCCTCGGGGATTTTCCAGGGTTCTATGATAATGGGCATGGTAACTCTCCTTGTTAACCGGAAGTCCCGCATTCATCCGTAAAAATAAGCCAAAGAGGGTCTTGCCTCCTATGCAGATGTCCGGCTTCTGGCTTTCGAATACGTCTTTTCAATATATTTCTTCACCGCAGGCGGAACGAACTGGCTGATATCTCCACCCAGGTCGAGGATTTCCCGCACCGTACTGGAACTGATGTAGCTGTGCGTCTCCTTGGGCATCAGGAAGATCATCTCAATCTCGGCCGCCAGCTTCCGGTTGGCCAGCGCCATCTGGAATTCATACTCGAAATCGGAAAAAGCCCTCAACCCCCTCAGCAGCACGTGGATCCTCTTCTGGCGGGCATATTCCACCAGCAACCCGTCAAAGGCATCCACCTTAACGTTTTTCAGACTCCTGACGGAAGCCTTGACCATGTCAAGGCGCTCCGCGGCACTAAAGACAGTCTTCTTGCGGATGTTAACCCCGACCGCCACCACCACCTGGTCAAATATATGGGAAGCCCGCTCAATCAGGTCAAGATGCCCCAGCGTCAGGGGATCAAACGACCCCGGGTAGATTGCCGAATGTCTCATACTGTTGCTCCCTTCCTGTACAGGGTCAACCGGGTTCCCCCATAAACCCTGGTCGTGACCAGTCCCCAGGCCGGATGAACCGACTCAACCTCCTCCTGGGCCTGCTCCATGACAAAAAAACCGTCTTTGGACACGATCTCCCCCGCCGTCAGCTCTTCCAGAAGACGCATTGCCCAGCGCCGGGTTCCCTGCCGGTCATAGGGCGGGTCGGCAAACACAATGTCATAAGGCTCGACCTGTCGCAACCCGCCGAGAAACCGCAGCGCATCACTCTGTACACACCGCCATTCCTGATCCACTGTCCGCCCCGCTTCACTTCCACACAAGGTCCGGATGTTGCCCTCAAGAACGGAAAAAGTCCGCGGATCCGTCTCCACCCAGCACACCTGCGCGGCACCCCGGCTCCACGCCTCAAGTCCGACCGCGCCCGACCCGGCGAACAAATCCAGAAACCGGCACCCCGGAATCTGTTCGGCCAAGGACGAAAACAAGGCCTGACGCACCATATCCTGGGTCGGCCTCACGGCGTCCCCGTGTGGCACCTTCAGCACCCGGCCTCTCAATACTCCTCCCGTTACCCGCATCCCGGGACTATACCCGTTCCACTGCGCCAAGTTCAATATCCTTCGAGCGTCCGGGAAGCAGGAGGAGACACGGCTCTTATGCGCTGGCGGGTTCGGACAGGCCCTTCAAATAGGCGTAACTGATGGCAAGGTTGTCAAAGGGATCCCGGCCATGGCAATCATCCTGCTCGACGATAAACCATTCGCACCCGGATTTTTCGGCCGCCTTGATGATGGCGGGCATGTTCAGGTTGCCCTGGCCGATGGCGGCATGACCCGGAGTGTTGTTGATCACCGTATAATCCTTGAGGTGGATCAGGGGAAGGCGTTTCTTCAACTTCTTGCACCAGGCCACGGGATCGGCGCCCCCGTTCTGGATCCAGTAGGTGTCGATTTCACCCTGCAGGTTCTTCCTGCCGGTCTTCTCAAAGATCCACTCCAGGGCCGTCTTTCCCTCAATCGGCGTCAACTCCAACGCATGGTTGTGGTAGGCCAGAACCTGACCCGCCTTGCGCATTTTCTTCCCCGCCTTGTCCAGCCCGGCCGCCAGTTTGAATACCGATTCAGCCTGGCTCATGTCAACCCCGCCCGGATAGGGATACGCCGTATACCGGCAATTCAGCTTCTGGAGCCGCTCAATCACCCAGTCGGTTTCATTCAGGATCTTTTCCCCGTTCTCATGGGTGGCACAGCAAATCAAGCCCTCGCCATCGAGCATGCGCTTCAATTCGGCCACCTCGATCGGACCCATCCCTGAAATCTGCACCGCCTCGTATCCGATCTGACGGACCTTCTTCAGCGTTACCGCGATTTCATCAGGCGTCTTGAGATAGTCGCGCAATGTGTACAACTGGGCTGCAACCTGGGTCATCTTCATCCGTTTGTTCCTTTCAGTTAGGGTCACCAAATTATCACCCCTTCACTCCGTTTTCAACAGGGATCAGTCTTCAGGAATGACCAGGCGGCGGCGGGCCAGGAGCGAGCCGTCCTTGTGATAGAGGTCCACGCGGGTTGTCAGCACACCGATCAGGGATGAGACCGAATTGAGTTTGGCCGCCAACACATCGCGCTCCGCCTGGGCAACCAGCAGCGAGGTGGACTTTCCTTCCCTGAAGCGCAACTGTTCCGCCTCCAGTTTCCGTTCCTGCAGGGTTTGCGTGGCCAGGGCCGCCTCACCCTGCCGTCCCGCCGCCTCGGCGAGTACCCAGGCACCCCTCACATCCTCCTGGGCCAGCTGGCATAAATTGGCCAGGGCTTCCTCGGACTGCTGGCGCCCCGCCACCGCGCGCCGGTGAGCGGCGCCTGCCGCCCGGTTCAAAAGGGGATAGGCAACCTGCACCCCCACCCCCGCATCATACCCCCTGGCCTGCCGGCCTTCCACCGAGTCATCAAATGACGCTGCATAGCCGCTGCGCCCCAAGGTCATGAATACATCCAGCTTCGGCAACAGTCCGTTCCGGGTCCGGACCACCTCAAGTTCCCCGCGGGAAAGGGCCAGCCGTGCCTGATTGAGATCAGGCCGACTGCCCAGGGCCGCGGCGACATGGCTTTCCACCGTGCCCAGCGGCTCCTGCGGCAGAACAGGATGATCCAACGGTTCCGGAATCAGGGCCCAGGGTGCCGGATCCGACGGATTGAGCAGACGAATCAACCTGAGCCGGGCCACGTCCAGCCGGCTTTCGGCACCGATCAGTCCCTCGCGCCGCACCGCCAGTTCCGCCTCCGCCGCCGCGGCTTCCAGCCGCGCCAGTTTGCCGACACGAATCCGCTCCTGCGTCTCCCCCCACTGTCGTTGCGCCACCGACAGGGAGTCGCGGTATACCTCCACCTGCGCCCGGCTCTCGACATAACTCCAATACGCCGCTTCCACCTCGGCCACCAGCGCCAACGCATATCCGCCCAGTTCAAACACCGAACTCTGCGTGTCGATCCGCGCCTGGCGCAGCCGCACCAGATTCGCCTCCGCCCCGGCGCCCTCCAGCAAAGGCTGGCTGACCGACACGCCGACCCGTGACGCCGTGTTGTTGAAGGCGGGATGATCCGCCGCCGTCCGTCCGCCGAGTTCCACGCGCGTCCCGGTCGGCAGGGTTCCGGAAACCCCCGCCTCAATCACCGTCGTATCGCGCACCGTCTCGGTCGCCGCATTGGTGGCAGGCTGAAACGCCGACAGGGGGCCGTTCTGGCGATTCCGCGAAATCCCGCCCGTCAGGACCGGATCGAACGCGGAACGCGCCTCCTCCTCGCGGGTTTTGACAATCCCGGGCTGCAGCCTCTGGACACGGAAGGCGGAGTTGCGCTCCAGCGCCATGAGAATGGCCTCGGACACCGATACCCGGAACGAGGACGCATTGGTTCCGGCGGCCAACACCGGAAACGGAAGCAGCAGTAACACGATCAGCCCGATCCCCGCACGCGATCCCGGCACCCGACCCGGACCGGACCGACCCCGGCGCCTGTTGTTCAGGATTTCAACCAGGCGTTCCATATACAGGTAAAAAACGGGAGTAACGTACAACGTCAACGTCTGCGAGAACAGCAGTCCGCCCGCCACCGTCAACCCGAGCGGACGCCGGGCCTCGCCCCCGGCCCCGTACCCAACGGCGATGGGAATCGCCGCGGCCAGCGCCGCCATCGTGGTCATCATGATCGGACGAAACCGGATCAGGCAGGCGTCGTAGATCGCCTCCCGCGGTGATTTCCCCTGCTCCCTCTGCGCCGCAATGGCAAAATCGATCATCATGATGCCGTTTTTCTTGACCAGTCCCACCAGCATGATAATGCCGACAAACGCATAGACCGACAGCTCGGCGCCGAATACCATCAGGGTCGCCAAGGCCCCCACCCCGGCAAAGGGCAGCGCGGACAGGATCGTCACGGGATGGAAAAAGTTCT
>CAYOQM010000113.1:5226-8144 GCA_964406065.1 uncultured Verrucomicrobiota bacterium | reverse complement strand
TCAAGCGTATCATCCTTTCCCGCTGGATACCCGCTGTAGCGAAGACGCTTGAACGGGGTGAAGAACATCTCGCCGAAAGGAATACGGAAGGCACTCTTGACTGCGTCCGTAACAAGATCCGTCTTCACAAGGAGGCGCATCCCTTTGAAACCACTCTTCTCGATTGAGATGGCGTCAAGGGCAGGCGGAGAGTAGGTAAATACCTCCACATTATCGAACTGAGCGCCCATGCGACTGCTTCGACGGAGAAATATGTCGTCACCGTCTCTGACCATGCTCCCTCGTAGCCAAAGTCGCGGCGCATTTGGATTGCGACGATTTGTAAAGGCGTAGTGGTAGAGCCTCTTTGCGACTGCAAATGCTGGGACTGCCCCCTCGAAAACAAGCATGGCGGAATCCGTCTCTATCCCGCCTCGGATGACGCTCTTCGGGTCCTCCGCCCGGACCGCAGCGATAACCATTCTCGCGAAGTGGTCGAAGGCTTCCACAGCGGCTTGAACACCCCCAGTCTGCCACTTCTTACGCGCGCCAAGCATGTCAACAAAGAGGATTACTGCCATCTCATGTCTCCTAGCCACATTCTGTACATTTCCGTTTTCGTTGGACCCGCACACTGACTTGCTGAAGGACTGCTCCCCGACAGCGTGATCTGTCGGGAAGTACTTATTTCAGCCACCCTCCCGTCGTCAGAACCTCACGCAATCGATCCTCGGCCGCCCGGGCCTCTGCCAGGGCTTCCTTGAACGCGACGACCGCCTCCGGCAGCGGCGGGATGTCCTCATCTACCGGCGGCAGCACATACCTGGAGATGTTGAGCGTCCAGTCCTCCGCCTTGATGTCGGCCAGGCTAACCACCTTTGCCCGATCCTCGACGTTCTTGAAGGCTCGCACCCAGGTGACGATCTGCTCGGCATGCTCCGGATCGAGGTAGTTCTGAGCACGGCCCTCCCGGACCAGGCTGGATGCATCCACGATGAGGGCCTTGCCCTTGCGCACGGCGGACTTCGTGCGCCGCAGGATCACAACGGCCGGCGCCAGGCCGGTCCCGTAGAAGATGTTCGGCGCCAGCCCGATCACGGCTTCAATCAGGTCCCGCTCCAGGAGTTGCTGCCGGATCTCACCTTCTGCGCCCTTCCGGAACAGGGCACCCTGCGGCAGGACCACGGCCATCCTGCCGGTGCGGGCCGCCATGGAGGCGACCATGTGCTGAACCCAGGCATAGTCGCCGTAGCTGTCGGGAGGGAGACCGAAGGCGGCACGGCCCCACGGGTCGGCCTCCCAGATCTCCCGGCCCCACTCCTTGAGGGAGAACGGAGGGTTGGCAATGACACAGTCAAACGTGGCCAGCCCGCCTGTGCTGGAGTCGGTGAACGCGGGGCTGCGGAGGGTATCCTCGCGCACGATCTTGAAGTCCTCGATGCCATGCAGCACGAGGTTCATCCGGGCGATGGCCGCGGTCGTGAGGTTCTTCTCCTGACCATGGATCTTGCCGAAGAACGTGCGCGGATCGCCGCCGGCCTGCTTCACATGTTCAATGGCACCGAGCAGCATGCCTCCCGTGCCGCAGGCCGGGTCATAGATGCTATCCCCAGGCTTCGGGGCTAGGATATCCACCATCATGCGCACCACGCTGCGCGGGGTGTAGAACTCGCCGGCCTTCTTGCGCTTCGCGATGTCGGCGAACTTGCCGATCAGGTATTCGTAGGCATCTCCCAGGATGTCGGTACTGACCGCCGTGTTGCCCAACGAGACCTCTGAAAGCCCCTCAATCAGGTCCTTCAGGATCCCATCGGTCAGCATGTCCCGATTGCCCCAGTCCACGGCACCGAACACGCGGTACAGGGTATCGGGGTTGGCGCGCTCGATCTCATGCATGGCGCGCGACAGGGCGGCCCCCACGTTCGCCGGCGTCTCGCGCACGTCCCGCCAGTGACAACCGTCTGGGACACTGAACCGGTGCACCTCGGGGAAATCCACGGGGTCAACATCCCCGAACAGCTTGGCAGCCTCAGCCGTCTCCTCGTCCCACACGTCGCAGATGCGCTTAAAGAACAGCAACGGGAGAATGTAGGCCTTCCAGTCAGTGCGGTCGACGGCGCTGCCGCGCAGGATCTCGGCACAGTCCCACAGGCGGGATTTGAGGTCTACGATCGTCATGCCTGCTCCATAAATGCGTCCAGCCCCATAAATGCGTCCAGCCTTCGGGCCATCGTCATTGACAGGATCACGCCCTGGCACTTGATGTTCACGTCACGACGTGGATCATCCGCGATTTTCTCGAAGGGGCTGATGCCGACATTGTGCTTCATAGGATCCATCTCAATCGTCGCCCTATTAACTGTGAATGGAACTCTGTTTACCCTCTTTAGGCCTCCCGGACAAGTGGATTGCGGGACCAACAACTCGACCAACAACTCGCTCCGCGACTTCTCGCATTGCCCCCGGCAGTTGTCCCGGTGTATGGTCAGACCTGTCCAGCTGCGTGGTGTATCGGCACAAGGGGTGCAAACATGGCTACACCGAGCATACTCGTCATCGGAGGTCCCGCGAATGAGCAAGTCAATGTCGCCCGCCGATCACATATTCACCGGGTAGACTGTACCGCTGCCGGATTACTTGAGGCCCGGGAATCCCTGTATAGCGGCTGCGATGCGGTATTCTGGCCCACCCGTAACGCCGGCCCCCTGCCTGAGAAAGACCTGCGACAACTCGTCAAAGGTGTGTGGGACGGGGGACTCCTGCTTCTGGTCATACCGAAGGACTATCCAACTTGGTCCGATGCCGAGAAGTGGGTGTTCAACTGGTTCTGGTCGAAGCTCTGGCTCTGCGTCGGGGCGAAACCGGCAACAGTCGTACAGTATTCGGACCCAGTGCCGTCACACCCAATCGCCACATGTTTGAAAGAGATCGGAAAGAGG
>CAYOQM010000113.1:0-5216 GCA_964406065.1 uncultured Verrucomicrobiota bacterium | reverse complement strand
GAGGGCCAGCAAGGCCAAGGCCGTCTGGCCCCTGGTGTTCAATATGCAGCCGAACCCAGCGCAGCTTTGGCCCAAGGGGATTGATGGCCTGGGAGTTCCAATACAGGCGTGGGAGCCCAAATTGGACGGCATCATATGGGAACAGCGTGACCAGTCCTATATAGAGGCGAGGGTCTTCTTCAAAGGCAAGGAACCAAGCATCAAGCCCGGCTCGTGGAGAGAGATGTGGCGGGTCAGCGATACGGATTACGACCGTTATGGACTGTCGGAGCACCTTGACGGTTACTATGCCTCTCCCTGGGTGCGTGCGGAGCCGCCCCTGACACTCATACCTTGCCATGTAACGCGCGTCGGGAAGCTGACGAAGTCCCTCCTCATACTGTCCGGTAATGGTGGAATCGGGATAGTGCCTGCGGTACTCGGTATTAACGGCATCCTGCAGTCATTTCAGGTGGCGCTCGAATCACGGGTGGAGCCGGAGCAACAGACCCCGTCACAGGCAAAGGTGAAGCTCACCATCGAATGCCATGATATACGAATCCCGACCCCGGGACAGGGACACTGTAACTGGTCTTTGACGGTCAACGGGCATGGCATTCAGATGGGGCACTGGACCTTTCTGAAACTGCTTGCGTTCGTTGTGGCCGATCTCGCTGGGCAGCCGGTAATTGACGTTACTGAACCCGCGATCACCGGCATTTCTATCCGCGGACAGTTTCGTAGCCGGCGCACGGCAGCAAAGCACAAGGACGAGATCCAGCGTGCTGTTTACGGTGGTCGACGCGTCATTCCGGTGCCGCGCTACGAGGTGATCTGTACGAAGTACAACGACAAAGGCAAGTATTGGCTGAACTCGGACCATGTCACCGTGGGCATCGATGAACTGCACTCATCCTGCGATCCCGACGTCCAAAAGCTATTGGCGCTGGCTCCAGACGCTCCCTCCGTCAAACAATAGCGAGGGATTATTCCCCGCTATTGTGCACATTCTCGGCTAAATGCCATCCCTAGCGCCGGTATCTTGTTCCTTACTGGGCATCTATTCATATTCGCCTACCCTCTGGCACCATGGTGGCGTGACGAGAATAGGGCATTCGGGTTTTTGCACTAAAGGGGCGGAGCCCAAGACGCCGCTTCCCTCCGACTGCTTGGCCCACTTCCACGCGGATTACTGCCTTGAGTCCCAAATCAAGGAAGCATTCAGCCAGCGTGGTTTGTTTCTAACATCGATCGAGGCTGCCTCCGGTCGGATTGCGA
This sequence comes from uncultured Verrucomicrobiota bacterium, assembly GCA_964406065.1. Lineage (GTDB taxonomy): Bacteria > Verrucomicrobiota > Kiritimatiellia > CAIKKV01 > CAITUY01 > JAABPW01. The sequence continues at coordinate 3,959 of CAYOQM010000113.1, read as the reverse complement.
GGTGCTGCATGGCGTTATGCGGTGCGCATCAGATTCAGGCGCGAACTTACGCGCGGGTTCGTTGAGTTATCTCTTTGAAATGTCTGGAGTACTTCGATGAGTGAGATTTCGAATTCAAACGCGTCTGATAAGTTGATCGACAACGTCCTCGCCGCCGTTGAGCGGACGACAGGGCACGCGCCACAACAACGGGGCGATGGGTATATGGCCCACTGTCCTGCCCATGATGATCATAATGCCAGCCTATCTGTCGCTCAGGGCGACGACGGCAGGGTACTCGTCAACTGCTTTGCCGGTTGCACCTTTGCGGATATCGCCAAAGCCATCGGGCTGAAGGAGTCGGACTTTTTCCCACCCAAACGGCCCAACGGCCGTGGGCCTAGGCGGCGGATCGTTGCGACCTACGATTACACAGACGCGGACGGGGGCCTGCGCTATCAGATTGTCCGCTTTGAGCCAAAAGACTTCGTCCAACGTCGACCGGGTACCAATGGGGCCTGGATATGGAGCACCAAGGGCGTCAAGCGGGTCCCATTCAGGCTGCCGGAGCTCCGGCAGGCGATACGTGGTGGACAGGTTGTCTTCATTGTTGAGGGTGAAAAAGATGTCCTCAACCTTGCCAAACTAGGTATCGCAGCTACGTGTAATTGTGGCGGCGCGGGCAAATGGACAGCCGCTCATAGCAAGGAACTGTGCGGCGCGGTCGTCGTGATCATCGCCGACAAGGATGACGCGGGGCGCAAACACGCCCAGCAAGTGGCGGCCAGCCTTCAGGGGAAGGCGGCAAGCGTTAAGGTGGTCGAACTTCCTGATCGTGATGGGCACAAGGTCAAAGACGCCAGTGACTGGATCGCCGCCGGCGGAGACAAAGCCGCCTTGGAGAAGATCGTCGCCGACACTGCCGTCTGGAGTCCCCAGAGCGCCGCATCCCAGCCACAGCCTGAGGCGACTGAGCCGGACGTGGGCTCCGAGATCGACAACCGCTGCGGACGCGCCGTTCTCCCTATCGACAAGGAGCGCCCCGTTGCGCTTAACCAACAACATGTCGCTGCGCTCTATGCGAGCCAGCACCATATCGTCTACGAGCCAGGCCCAGACGACTTCCGCGAGTATGATTCCCTGACAGGGCTGTGGCGTACAAAGAGTGACAAGCGGTTACAGCTGGAACTTGGCCACCTCGTCAAGGCACTCTCAGAAAAGTACACGGCCCCGAACGTGATGGCCGCACGCACACAGGGCCTTCTATGTCAGCTCGTGTCGCTGCTCAAGGGGGAAGTTGAAGACGCTGACTTCTTCACCGGCAAACCGAATCTGATTCACGCCGCGAATGGCATGCTTGATCTAACCGTAGATCCGCCTGTTCTGAGGAAGTTCAGCCCGGAGTACCGCTCACGAAACCGCACGGAAATAGGGGTCGATGAAACGGCTGAGTGCCCACGATTTAGGGCTGACCTCCTCGACATGGCGCTCGACACTAACGATCAGTCGCTCCTACAGCGTTATGCCGGGCAGTGCTTGCTAGGCCGAAACCCTACCCAGCGCATGCTATTGCTCCGGGGCATTGCCAGTGGATCGAAGTCCACAATCGCCGAGATCGTCGAACGCATCATTGGCGTGCACAATGTTGCGCAACTGCGGGTACACCTGCTCGATGAACGATTCGAGATCGCGAGCTTCGTTGGTCGGAGCCTCTTGTGCGGCAAAGACGTCCCGGGCAACTTCCTGGATTCGCGCCAGGCCTACGTTTTGAAGGCGCTTGTCGGGGGTGACCTGTTACAGGGCGAACAGAAGAACGCGCGGCATCGCTTTGATGTCCGCGGGGATTTCAATGTCATCATCACCAGTAACTCGCGGCTGCGTGTGCGTCTCGATGCAGACGTTGCTGCATGGCGTCGACGTCTGTTGATCGTTGATTTCACTCGGCCGCCTGTAGCCAAGCCGATCCCGTACTTCGCACGTATCCTGGTTGATGAAGAAGGTCCCGGGATTCTCAACTGGGCCATTGAGGGCGCCGTCATGCTGCTCCGTGACATCAAGGAGCACGGCGGCATTCATCTGACCGAGCAGCAGCGCCAACGGGTCGAAGATCTTCTTTCAGAGTCTGACAGCGTGAGGAAGTTCGTCAGCGAATGTGTTCGGGCGGCGCCAGGCCAGGATGTGACGGTGTCGGAACTCTGCCAGGCGTATACCGACTTCTGTGATCAGCGGGGTTGGGAACCACTGCCCATCCATAGGTTCGAGGCCAAGATCGCCGACGCGATGTTGGAAATCCACCGGTCCGCACGCCGGAACGACATCAAGCGCGCCGGGAAGAACGCGAGGGGATTTGCCCATGTTGCCCTGCCCTTGGAGGCCGCCACGTGAATTCCCTCGGAGTGACTCTCGGACGGTTCGGACGGGTTGCTGTTGAGCTTCGTACACATGGGGACCAAGTCATTAGTCAGGTACCTGTACTACACGTTGCACAAAGTGTGGCCCCGGATGCGTCCGAAGCGTCCGACCTACCGCTGGCTCGGGCCCCGGTGTCCCTGAGTACGTGGGAGGCGATCAAGCTCTCGTCAGCCATCCAATGGCAGGGGCCCGTGGCAATCGAATGGATCAACGCACGAGCCGCCCGATACCAAACGGGTCAGACCTGGACCCCAACGCAGTGCCGACTAACCGCAGGTCTCGATTGGGAACTGCTGCGACTCCAAAAGAGTCTCGAGGTGGATCTTCAACAGCCAGCGCGGAGCATCCACGCGTATTTCCAGATGCACATGGAACTGGACCGGACTTGTGCTTGGATCACTGCCAAGCATGAACGCGCCGATCAGACTGACGCCAAGAACGGAGATCAACACCCCGAGGTCACCACCGATCACGGGAAGCAGACAGACGTTGAGAAGCAGGAGGACACCAGCGCAGAGACACAACGTTTATAGCCCTAACGCACCCCGCCACTGACCAACCGGCGATGGTGGTTGACGATGGACCTGTGGGCGCCGACATGTCGGACACCAGGGAGAAAAGGTGCCGGCCATTGAGCCGGCGTCATGAGAGAAACAGTTACAGGAAAGCGGAACGAAAGGACGACAGATGAGCAAAGAGAAAGATGCTTGCGATGTGGTGTCGGAGAGTATTCGGCAGGACGATGGTCTGCCCCCAGGAAGTCAGCACAGACACGACGAAAAGGCTGCGCCGGACGTAGCGCAGGGAATGAAAAGCGCAGAGGCTGAAGGCGCCCGACTTGAGGAGTTATTGATTGCGGGGGTAAAGGCCAGTACGGTAGCGGGGCTATTCTGTGTCCTTGAGGATCTTATCCAGTTCCGAAATCAGTGTAGGTGGATCCAGTCAGCTCACGTCGATAGCCTGATCGCGTGCCTTGTGAACCAGGCCAAGACATTGAGCGTTTCCCACGGCGATCTTCTCAATCACGGACTCGAGCGGTGGAATGACGACGGCAGGCTAGACCTCGGAGTGTGGTTCGCGACACTTGCTCAAGACAAGGCGACAAACGCAGATCAACTCGTGGCCAACTTCGGCGCATGGGAACTATTCTGCGCTTACACGCCAGAGTCGCACGCCTCCATGCAGCAGTGCATTGGGAAGCTTGAAACATTGGCACACTCGACCCGGGAATTGCTGCGCGTTGTCCTGAAGTGGGAAAGGGCCGCTAGACTTGGCACTCAGCATGGGAGTGGCGCGTCCCGTCTCAGCATCTGTGGGATCGTACGGTGCCTCGGGAAAGCCGTCGCTGCGGCGCACGAGCCAGAGGAGTCGGCTGCAATAGAAAGAGTCTGTGCCTCGATCGTGGAGCGGCTTGGCGACGATGGGGACTGCATGTTCGCCGGAGTCGAGGATGAGGATGCGATGCTGCCCTTCTGAAGAATAGGGCTACAACAAACAAGGCCGGCACATCCCCGTTAGGGAATGTGCCGGCCGATAACTCGACGAGATGATGAACGCCCCCCGCTGAC
>CAYOQM010000112.1:5996-8176 GCA_964406065.1 uncultured Verrucomicrobiota bacterium | reverse complement strand
GCAACAGGCGTCCCACCAGGTCTCTCCTGCCCCAGGGGCACAGATCAGTCCGGTGACTTGAGAAGCCAGGTCCTGGACGTCGATTTGATCCCGTACGGGACGCGGCAGGGCTCGCAGGTTGATTCCGCGTGAAACGGAGAGTGCCGAGGGAATGGAAGGATGCTTGTGGGGTTCGGTTCCCGGGTTCTGTAATTCCGCCATGACCGCATTACGCTCGTCAGGACGGATCCGCAGCCAGGTCGGGGGTGGCTTTTGAAAGGCTTCAATTTTGGGTTCAGGATCCGGTCCCAGCAGGGGGAGAATCCAGTCGGGAACGAGTTGGGGAAGGGTAAGCGTGATTTTTGTAATGTCGCTCAGGCGGAGTGCTTTCTCACGGATTGGAAGTAATCCCATTGGCCTCAGGTCTGAGGCGGGTAATCCCCGTGGCGAGGCCAGTTTTAGCACCGCCGGGTGCAGGTCGCTGGTTTCCAGCAGATGGGCGAAGACACAGGCGGTTTCAACGTCCCGTGCAACCCGGTCAATCCAGCCTTTCCAGCGGAAATAGGAGAACACGGTGCCGGAAACCAAGCGGCGGTCACGTGATCCGAACTCGGGATGATGATGGTAGAATCGCGAGAGTCCGGAATCCAGCGGAAGGCCGTCCCTGACCCATGACTGGGCCTCAGCCAGCAGGCGGGTCAGGACGTCCGCCTGCCGCATCGCAATGCGCTCCGATCGTGGAGCCTCCATCACGTCGATCCCAGTCGGCTGAGAAACAGTCCGGTGTAAAGATACCCCATTTTAAATTGTGCGAGGGAGTAAGACTCGTTGGGTGCATGGATGTTGTCTTCCTCGCTCCCAAATCCGACGAGTAGGGCCTCGCCGCCTGCCAAAGCGGGAAGGTGCGCCAGGATCGGGATGGATGCGCCCTCCCAGAGAAACGCCGTGGGGAGGGGTGATATTTCCGCCAGAGCCTTTCGTGCGGTTACGATGGCTTTCGAGTGGAGTTGCGTCCGCACGGCGGCCGCCCCGGCGCCCTTTTCGGAGATGTTCAGGGTTAGTCCGGCCGGGAGCTGGTTTTCCAAATGGCGGACAATCAGCTCCAGGATGCGTTCAGGGTTTTGTCCGGGCACAAGACGGGCGGAGATTTTCGTCATGGCGCTGGCGGGAATGATGGTTTTGCTTCCGGCTCCCCCATAACCGGAATGGATGCCATTCAGGTCGATGGCTGGACGAAATCCCGAGCGTTCCACGGGCGTGTATTGTGTTTCCCCGCCGACCGGTTTGATGCCTGTTACGGATTGGTACCAGCCGGAATCAAGAGGCTGGGCATTGGCAAGCTGGCGCTCCTCGTCCGTCGGTTCGGTGATGCCATCATAGAACCCTGCCACCGCGACCCGGTTATCGGCATGGTGGAGCGAGGCCACCATGCGGCAAAGCGCGTTGGCCGGATTCGGAATCCGTCCGCCGTGGACCCCCGAATGCAGGTCGTGGTCGGGCCCGGATACCACGGCGGTCAGGTGGACGAGGCCGCGCAATCCCATGGTAATCGTCGGGGCTCCGGAACTGACTGCGCTGGTGTCGGCGGCCATGACCAGATCGGCGCGGAGCGCTGTTTTCTCGGCATGGAGCACAGGAATAACGGCCATGTCGCCAGTTTCCTCGTCCCCCTCGACGAGGATCTTCAAGGTGCAGTCCAGGGCGTTGGCGCGGATCAGGGACTCGACCGCCTTGATCGCGGAAAAAAGCTGTCCCTTGTTGTCCTGGGCCCCGCGGGCATAGACGCGCCCGTTGATCAGGGTGGGGTCAAAGGGTGGTGTGTTCCATAGTGAAACGGGATCTTCCGGCTGGACATCATAGTGTCCATAGAACAGGACGGTGGGCCGATCTGTTTTTCCTTTGCGCTCGGCGAGAACAAGCGGATGGGCCCTGGTGGGGATGATCCGGACGGAAAACCCCATGGCGGCGAGATGGGCGGAGAGCCATTCCGCGCAGCGGGCGCAATCGCCCGTTCGTTCCGGGTTGGTGCTGACGCTGGGGAAACGGAGGAATTCCTGCCATTCTTGAATGAAGCGATCCTGATGAAGGGCGAAATCAGCCTGGAGTGTGGTAAGATTCATGGGGTTCCTTAAAGCAAATTTGCCGCGATGGCGGCAAGAGTACTGCGTTCACTCTTCGTCAGGGTGACATGGCCATGGATC
>CAYOQM010000112.1:3806-5986 GCA_964406065.1 uncultured Verrucomicrobiota bacterium | reverse complement strand
CTGGCTCTTCATCCGGTCTACCGCATAGGCCAGTCCGTTGCTGCTGGCGTCCAGATAGGGGTTGTCGATCTGGTAGGGATCCCCGGTGAGGATCATCTTGGTGCCTTCACCCGCCCGGCTGATGATGGTTTTGATCTCATGCGGGGTGAGATTCTGGGCCTCATCGACAATCACGAATTGGCGCGGGATCGAGCGTCCGCGGATATAGGTGAGCGCCTCGAGTTCGATGACCTCCTCGCGCTGGAGTTTCTCGATTTTTTCCCGGACCGTGTTCTTGTGCTCCCCCGTATTGGTTTTGAGCATCAGATACGTCAGATTGTCGAAAATAGGCATCATCCAGTTGGCGATCTTCTCTTCCTTGTTGCCCGGCAGGTAGCCGATGTCCTTGCCGAACGGCATGATGGGGCGGGTGACCAGAATGCGGTCGTACCGCTTCTGGTTCAGTGTTTTCTCCAGTCCTGCGGCAAGGGCCAGCAGCGTCTTTCCGGTTCCGGCCTGGCCGACGAGCGTGACAAGATGGACCGTATCATCCATCAATAGTTCCAGCGCCATGCGTTGTTCCCGGCTGCGGGGCTTGATGTGGAACACGCTTTCAATCTTCGGGTTCATGGGGACAATCGTGCCGTTGCCCCCCGCGCGGCCCAGCGCAGTCTGGTGCTCCGTTCCCTCGGAAATCAGGTTGACGAACTCATTGGGGAGCAATGTGATGCCCGGGATTTCCACGCCGCGGTTGGCGTAGAAGGCGTCGATCACCTCGGGTTTCACGGTGATTTCGCGGTAGCCGGAAAACAGTTCTTCAAAATTGATCTTCTGCTTCTCAAAGTCCATCACCTCGATGCCCAGGGCATCGGCCTTGATGCGGGCGTTGATATCCTTTGAAACGAAATAGACGCGCTCTCCCTGCTTGTGGAGCCAGTACGCCACCCGGATGATCTTGTTGTCGGGGATCTCCTCCTCCAGTCCGCTGTCGCCCACAGGCCGCGTGCCGACGATGATTTTCAGCAGGCCGCCGTTTTCCATGCGGACCCCTTCCCCCAGGCGGCCGGTTTCGCGCAGGGCATCCAGGCGGCGGATGACTCCCCGGGCGTTCCGTCCCAGCTCGTTGGTTTCCTTCTTGAACTTGTCCAACTCTTCAATCACGGGCATGGGCAGGACGACCGTGTTGTCGGCGAAGGATTCAATGCAGGTATGATCGTGCAGCAGGACGTTCGTATCCAGTACAAAAGTTTTATTGCTCATGCGTCGCGTCGTTACTCCTTGATTCCGTCATTTACCAAAGGCCGCCATTCTTGCCATGAAAGTAGGACTTGGCAAGCCGGAAGAAAGTATTACTGTGTGACGAGCGATTGGAGATGAAACGCATGAACCTGACGGGCCTGGTATTGAGCAGTGTATTGGCCGGTGTTTGCGCGGGGGGCGAGCCCCTGACCCGAACCCTTGTGACGACCGTTTACCCGCTTCAGATAGCCGCGTTGAATGTGACGTCGGGTGCGGAAGGGATCCGTGTGGTTAATCTGGCGGGTCCGGCGGCAGGGTGCCTGCATGATTACCAGTTGACGCCCCGAGACCTGACGATTCTAGACCATGCGGATGTGATTCTGGCGAATGGCGCAGGGCTGGAAAGTTTTCTCGGGCTGTTGCTCCGCCGGCATCCTGAAATACCCGTGATCAACGCCAGCGAGGGGATCAAGCTGTTGCAGTCATCCGGCCTGACCAATGCCCATGTCTGGGTCAGCCCCTCCCGGCATGCCCGGCAGGTTCAGGCCATCGCCGAGGGACTGGCGGCATGGGATCCGCGGCAGGCAGGGATTTATCGGAACAATGCCCGCCAATACGGGGACAAGCTGGCGGCGCTGCAACTCAAGATGAATGCCGCCCTCAAGAAAGCCCGGAGCAGGGATATTATCACCCTGCACGAGGCATTTTCCTATTTTGCCGAGGACTTCAATCTAAGGGTTGTTGATGTGATCGAGCGGGAACCGGGAACGTATCCCTCGTCGGGGGAACTGGCGTCTCTGATCCGGCGGATCAGGGCCTCTGGCGTGAAGGCTGTTTTTGCCGAGCCGCAATATTCCATCAAGCCGGCGGAATTGATCGCTCGCGAGACCGGGGCCAGGGTGTTGATTCTTGATCCTGTCGTGTCAGGGCCGGTTGACCGCGAGGCCTACCTCAACGCCATG
>CAYOQM010000112.1:0-3796 GCA_964406065.1 uncultured Verrucomicrobiota bacterium | reverse complement strand
AGCAGAATGTCAGGGTACTGACGCGCGCGCTGGTGGATTGACTTCCGCGCCCGGCAGGTTATTATCCTGCCACAAGCGTTGCGGTTATGCGGGGAGGGATTGTGATCCTCTATTGGGTTGACCATCTTGATTACGTATTACTCGTCTACGGGCTGTCTTTTCTGCTGCTCGGGTTGAGCGCTCTTTTCATGATCCGGGACTTGTATGATGTCCGGATGGCCTGGCGCTGGTTGGTGAGGTTCGGGATTTTGCAGGGGCTGAGCGGATGGTGCGATATGATTGCGCTGTCCTACCACGAGGCCACGATCCTGGGATTGGTCCGTACTGTTCTGCTGGCGGGGTCGTTCTTCTGCCTTTTTGAGTTTGGACGCCGCAATGTCAGGTGGTCCGACGGGGGCCGGCTACGACGCTGGGTCTATTTCCCTGTGGCGGTTCTGATTCTTTCGGGAGCGCCCTACGGATCCGCAGGCGTGATGGCGATGATTCGTTACGGGGTTGCCTTCCCCGGCGCCCTGCTTTCGGCGTTAGCCTTGTGGCAATGGAGTCGGCCGTTCGGCAGCGGGACGGTTTCTTTACGGCGCAAGATTCTGGTCTGCGCCATGGCTGGGTATGCGGTTCTTGGCGGTCTGTTTCCCGTGGCGGTGGCGATGGGGCCCGCTGAGGTTGTCAACGCGGATCGATTTCTTGCCCTGACCAGGGTTCCCGTCCAGTTGGTCTGCAGTTTGTGGGCCGGCATTGTTGCCGTGATTTTCTGGCGGGACTATTTTAAATGGCTGGCCTCGCGGTTTTCCGATTCCGGATTACGCCAGATGTTGCATGTTGGGAAAATCTGCGTATGGGTTGTGTTGGGGTTACTGGCGGGATCCTGGATTATTACCGAGGGGATGGAAAGGGAATGCCTGGAGAGCCGGGATTCCCTGCTGCTAAGCGAGGGCCACCTCATTGCCTTGTCTATCAACCCGGAAAGGATTCAGGGACTGGTGAGTCCTTCGACCCTTCAGGCCAGCCAGTACTCTGAACAATTAACGGAACAACTCCAGAGGGTTTGTGATGAGCTCCCCGATATCCGCTATCTGTATTTATTGCAGCGGGGTGAGGGGGGGGTGAGGTTCCTGTTGGACATTGAACCCCGCAAGTGGTGGGGGACGGTTGATATTCCTAATGCCAGTCCGGGTGATATCTACAAGGAGGCGCCGCCCGAGGTGTTTCATGTTTTCAAAACCGGCAAGGCGCTGGTATCCCATCCATACCGGGACAAATGGGGAAAGTTTGTTTCGGCCTTCTATCCTGTTTTTTCCGCCTCGGGTCGGGTTGTCGCCGTCTTGGGCGTGGACATGGATGCGACATTCTGGCGTCGGGATGTGATATTTCGGCGGATGGCTCCCCTGCTGATTACGGCCATTCTAATTACATTGGTTCTCGTGTTTGTGGCCTTGTGGCGCAAGACGGTCGAGGAGGTGGAATTCAATAATGCCACCGTCATGAGGGCTCAGCGGCAGCAGGCGGTTCTTTACAAAATCGCCAGCCTGATTTCGACGACGGAGGGTGGTTTTGACGATTTGATCCGGGAAATTGTGCGGCATGCCGGGGAAGTCCTGCGCGTGGATCAGGTGGCAGCCTGGTGCTATGAATCCGGTCAGGAGCGATGACGTTCCACGGGAGTCTATTCCGTCCGCGACAAGATTATGGAATCCGGGTCCGCGATTGATGCGGGAGGTTGCCAGGAACTGTATTCCCTGCTCGCGCCGGAGCGGGTCGTGGCCATTGACGATTGTGACACCGATGAACGGGTTGCGGGGATGACCTCGTGTTTTTCCGCCCGGGGTGTACGCTCCGTCATTCTGGCGCCCTACCGGGAGGGCAACAAGGTGGCGGGCATGATCACCTTCGTCCAAACCGTGTGGACGCATCAATGGAGTAATGACGAAGTGCGGTTTGCGTCCGAGGTGGCGGATCAGATTTCCCAGATGTTGATCAATGTAAGACGGCGTGAGGCCGAAATGGCGTTGCGGCGAATGAATGATGAACTTGAACGCCGGGTTGAGGACAGGACAATGGAACTGTCCCGGAAGAATGAGGAATTGCACCATGAAATGGAGGAGCGGCTTCGAATCGAGGCTGAACACCGCCAGTTGGAGATCCAGGTGCAGCAAAAACAGAAATACGAGAGTCTCGGGGTGATGGCGGGGGGCATTGCTCATGATTTCAACAACATTCTGATGTCCATACAAGGGAATGTCGAAATGGCGAAGCTGGAATCCAGCGGCGACACCCGTGTCCGGGATTATCTCAGCGATGCCGATAAAGCGGTGTCGCGGGCGGTTCTATTGTCGCACCAGATGCTGGCGTTCGCCGGGCGCGGGCATTCAGTGTTCCAGTTAGTCAACCTGAACAACCGGGTGGAGCAGATACTGAAGATCCTGGAGGCTTCGGTATCCAAGAAGATCGCCATCGAGTGCGATTTTGACGACTCACTTCCGCCGGTCAACGGCGATCCGGATCAGCTCAGCCAGGTGATCATGAACCTGGCGATGAATGCCGCAGAGGCGATTGGGGAAAAGGCGGGCGTTATTGTTGTCCGTACGGGGACCCTGCGCTGTGACGCCTCCCTGCTCCAGACCATGTGGGTGAGCGAGCCTCTGCCGGAAGGGTTCTATGTTTTCGTCGAAGTTGCCGATACGGGTTGCGGCATGGATGAGGCGACCCAGGCCCGCATGTTTGATCCTTTTTTCACGACCAAGTTCACCGGACGTGGACTTGGACTGGCCACCGTTGCGGGTATTGTCCGTGGGCACCGCGGCGCTATCGACGTCTGTAGCGAGGTGGGCAAAGGCTCGACCCTGCGGGTGCTTTTCCCATCCGGAACAGGGGGTGACAGGGTGAAGTCCTTCGCGCCCGTCAAGGCCTCTCTTGCCTCGTCGAAGCGGAGGGTGATCCTTGTGGTGGATGATGAGGAGCCCGTCCGTATCCTGGGTAGGAGGATGCTTTCCCGGTTAGGTTATGAAGTGATGACGGCGTCGGACGGGGTCGAGGCATTGGCCATTTTCCAGGAGCACCGATCTGACATCGGGTGCGTGCTGCTGGATATGACCATGCCGATCATGGACGGACAGGAGGTTTTCGAGAAGCTCCAGGCCGTTGATTCGGCGGTAAAAGTGATTGTTTGCAGCGGATATAACGAGGACAATATTGTCGCGTGTTTCGGCGAGAGCAGCGGGGTCTCGTTTCTTCAGAAACCCTATTCCCTGAATTCGCTTGCCGCATGTCTTGACAAGGTATTGGCCTGAAGAGGGGGCGATATATGGGTGGATTGAAGTCGGCGGATGTGTTAGGTTCATACCAGTTGGAAGGAGGGTGTTTCCGTGTCACAAGAAATCATCGATGTAAATGAAATTCGCGACTCCGATATTGTTTTTGACTGCCCCTGTTGTGATAAGAGTCTGGCCATTGATTGCCGCGGCGCGGGATTGACCATTGTATGCCCCGATTGCGGCAACAAGATCCAGGTTCCGATTCCTGAAAACATGGAAGTATCGGATATCGACAGCTCGGATGAGGACAAGGCCGTTCACATTATCCATATGCGGGAAGTCATTGCCGCAACCCAGACCCAGATCATGGATCTGGAATCGGAATTGAGGGATGTCACGCTGCGCCGTGATGCGTTGGAAGCTATTCGAACCGAAAACGCCATCCGCTTTGATGTTGTGGAGCACGAAGTCGAGGTCATTCAGCGTTCCCTGTTGCGTATTACCGAGGCGCTCGCCAGTGCCGCCGAGTCCTTGAAGAAGCCCTG
>CAYOQM010000111.1:0-8200 GCA_964406065.1 uncultured Verrucomicrobiota bacterium | reverse complement strand
GCCATCGTCGCTCCGAGCGCCACCCAGGCACCCGACACGGAGACCGACGACGGCAAGATGATCCGCGGAAACGTCAAGATTATCGCCGATGACCGAACCGGGTCGTTGATCCTCATCACCCGGCAGGAAAACATGCGTTTCTTCGAGCAAATTGTGGCCGCTCTCGATGTGGCTACTGCGCCGGATGTCACCCTGGAAGTGATCCGCCTCGAGTTCGCCGACGCCGAGGAAGTGGCCTCCATGATCAACGCCCTGATCGGCGCGGCTTCGAACCCGACCTCGAAAAGCTCAACCCCGAAGAAAACAACCGGAAGCACTTCAACGGGGTCAACCCCGGGGCAAACCGGAAGTTCTCAGACCACATCCAAAACAGCCGAGGAACCCCGCAGTTTCCAGTTGCAGGAATTTATTGACCAGCAAAGCAAGATGGCTTCAGCGAAGGGTGCCGAGGGAAAGACTAAAATCGGCCAATTGTCAGCCGAGAACATTAAGATACTTGCCGATAAACGCAGTAACGCCCTCATCATCATGGCTAGTAAGAATGACATGCTGGCGCTACGTGATCTCCTGAAAAGCATGGACATCATGCTCTCCCAGGTGCTCATTGAGGCCGTCATCATGCAGGTCAGCCTGGATAAAGGTCTGGAACGCGGAGTGGATTGGGTTCAGCGCTCCATGATCGCCTACAACAGGCAGAACGGAAGCCGGGACCCCCTGTTCGCCTTCGCGGGAACGGGCGGAGGAGGAAAAGGCACCCCGCTCAACGCCACCACCCTTAATTCCACCATCGCGGGAGGCGGCGGGCTGACCTATTACCTCACCCAGTTCGGGCTCAACCTTGACGCCGTCATCAAAATGTCGGCGACCGACAACAGGTCAAAGATCCTAGCCTCCCCGATTATCATGACGGCGGACAACAAGGAGGCGAAAATCGATGTTTCCGAGGAGCGCTATTTCTACAAAGGCACCAGCTACATCGGGTATTCCGGCACCAGCGGCCAACAGGCCGTGCCAAATGTCGAATCACGGAAAGTCGGACTCACACTAACCGTGACACCCCGCATCAATGCCAAGAAATTTGTCGTTATGGAAATTGCCCAGAAAATAGAGAACGTAAGCGGCTCGCAAACCATCGCCGACGTGGGTGGCAGCGGAAGCGCCAACGAATGGCCCATTGTGGCCTCGCGGGAAATGAACGCCAATGTGTCGGTGCGGAGTGGCGAGACCATCATTCTAGGCGGGCTTGTGGAAAACTCAACCAGCCAGGACACCTCGATGATCCCCTGGATCGGCAAGATCCCGATCCTGGGGATCCCGTTCCGGAGTTCGTCGGACAAGAACAAGCGGTCGGAAATCGTAGTCTTCATCACCCCGTATGTTCTGGACTCTCCCGAAGAGATCGAGGCGGAATCCGCCAGACGAAAGAACAGTTTGAGCGCAGGACGTGACGGCATGTGGGAAAAAGGATGGTCCGATAGCAAACTCGCAGATCCTCCCCGTAGCCGTGTGAGCCAATGGTGGCGCAATCTCGTGAAATAACAGGAAGGGTTTATGAATATCAGATCCATGTGTCTCCTCGTTTCGTTCATGGCCCTTTCGGGCGCCGGTTGCAGTTCCCTTAAGGTTGTGGAAGGACAGCTTGCCCCGCCGAAATGGGTGGCTGATCCCTCGTTGGCCTCAGGCTATTCCCCTACCAATTTTGTCTATGCCAGCGGCATCTGCACCTATTCCCTCGTCCTGGAAGAGGGGATCAACGATGCCCGACATGATGCCATCCGCAAACTCGCCGAACGCGCCGGCGTCGCCGCGGACGACGTCTATCAGACCGATCGCAATGACAAGTATATCGCTACCCAAACCGGCATGCCTAATGTTCCCCAAGTGATCGACAACTCACGCAAGGCCGTGCAGACCTCCAGCAAGGTGGAGACCAAGACCACCCTGACGCCGAAGGCCACGCACACCACGCAAACCCGCCTGCATGATGTCGAACAAACCCTGCTCACCTACACGGTCTGGCAATACGGCCCGAGCCTGTGGGCACGCTATTGGGACGGGGATACCGCCCTCCGGTTCTATGATGTCTACGTCCTGATGCGATGCCCACGCGAAGAATTCGACGCCGCCCTCAAGAAGGAACGGGTAGCAGATGGATATGAAGCGGCACCGGCTGCAGCACGCTGACGGGAAGACCCCCGGACAGCCAAATAAACACTTTTCACAGGACCTTTGCCCCTCTATCATCCTCCGTTTGGAACGAAGGAAAGGACAAGTATGAGCACACCAAAAAAAGCGCTGATCACCGGGATTACGGGACAAGACGGGTCATACCTGGCTGAATTGCTCCTTGAGAAAGGCTACGAAGTTACTGGCATTGTTCGTCGATCCAGTTCGATCTCACGGACTCGGATTGATCACCTTCTCGAATCGAACAAGAATCTTCACCTGGAATATGGAGACTTGGCCGATAGTTCGTCCCTCCGTCATGTAATGACCAAGGCGCAACCGACGGAAATCTATAATCTAGCCGCCCAGTCACATGTCAGAATATCATTTGATCAGCCTGAATATACCGCAGATGTAACAGGTTTAGGGGTTCTCAGGCTGCTGGAAGCCCTTCGCGATTACAATAACACTACCGGAGCGAAGGTAAGGTTTTACCAGGCCTCCTCCTCTGAAATGTTCGGCGCCGCCAAACCGCCCCAAAGCGAAGCAACCCCCTTCCATCCCCGCAGTCCCTACGCGGTTGCCAAGGTGGCCGGCTTCTGGCATACGGTCAATTATCGTGAATCCTACAATATGCACGCCAGCAACGGGATTCTCTTCAATCATGAGAGCGAGCGGCGCGGCGAGAATTTCGTGACTCGAAAGATTACGCGGGCGGCAGGCCGGATCAAGGTTGGATTACAGAAAAACCTCTTTCTGGGAAATCTCGAGGCCAAGCGCGACTGGGGACATGCCCGTGACTACGTGGAGGCGATGTGGCTGATGCTTCAGCAGGAGCAGCCTGACGACTATGTCGTCGCCACCGGCGAGTCCTACAGCGTCGCCCAGTTCCTGGATGAAGTCTTTAACCGCCTCAACCTCGACTGGCACGATTTCGTGAAGATTGATCCCCGCTTCTACCGTCCCGCCGAAGTGGACTACCTCCTCGGGGATCCCTCCAAAGCCATGAAGAAACTTGGCTGGAAGCCTAAGATCACGTTCAAGGAATTGGCCCGAATCATGACGGAGTACGATCTGGATCTTGCCCAGCGCGAGGCCCACGCAGCGTCCTTCAGCGTCAACTAGCGGCACGGTATTGGTTGTGCCCGTGAAACGCCTCACGTCCATAATTGGCGATCCAGCGTCCTGTACTGGATAGCCTCTTGCATCTGCTGTGCTTGAATGTGTTCAGACCCCGCCAGGTCGGCAATCGTACGGGCCACTTTGATGATCCGGTCATAGGCGCGTGCGCTGAAGTTCAACTCGGTCATAGCGATCTTCATCACCATCTGAGCCTCCGCACACAACGGACAGTATTTCTGTATGTCCCGTGAGCGCATGGCCGCATTGTTATGAAGCCTGCGCATTCCCTTGAAGCGGTCCTGCTGAACACGCCGGGCCGCTATGACGCGTTCACGAATGACCATCGAACTTTCCCCTGTCGCGATACCTGAAAGATCCTGATAGCGGACTGAAGGCACCTCTACATGAAGATCAATCCTGTCCAGCAAAGGGCCTGAGACTCTATTACGATAGCCCAATATCTGAGAAGGCTTACAACGACATTCGCGCTTCGGATCACCATAATACCCGCAGGCGCAGGGGTTCATGGCAGCCACAAGCATGAATTGGCAGGGGAAACTCACGGTTGCCGCCGCGCGCGAAATGGTCACATGCCCATCTTCCAGCGGTTGGCGTAGTACTTCCAGCACACTGCGATGAAATTCCGGAATTTCATCAAGAAACAATACGCCACGATGTGCCAGACTTACCTCGCCCGGCATGGGGTGGCTTCCCCCACCCAATAACCCGGCATCCGAAATGGTATGATGCGGAGCGCGAAAGGGGCGACGCACGACCAGTGCCTGATGTGCGGCCAATGTTCCTGCAATACTGTGTATTTTCGTTGCCTCAAGGGCTTCATCCAGCGTCATGGGGGGGAGGATCGATGCAATACGGCGAGCAATCATGCTTTTCCCAGTTCCAGGACTTCCAATCAGCAACAGATTATGTCCGCCTGTGGCCGCTATTTCAGCTGCCCGCCGTGCCACCTCCTGCCCCTTGACGTCCTGGAAATCCTCCTCATGTTCCACCGGCACCCTGAATGTTTCTTCCAGATCAACCCCGTAGGGCTCAATCGCCGTTTTCCCGGCAAGGAAATCCGCCGCCTCCCGCAAATTCTTCACAGGATAGACATCGAGCCCTTTCACAACAGCCGCTTCTTCCGCGTTATCGACGGGCACAAGAAATCCAGTACGCCCGGATTTCTTCACCGACAGAGCTATCGGGAGCACTCCTTTAATCCTGCGCACTTCTCCACTCAAAGCCAATTCACCAATCATGGCGTATTCACCCAGCCTTACTGAGGGAAAATTATCCTGGGTAGCCAGCATCCCGATCGCGATTGGAAGATCGAAGCAAGGGCCCTCCTTCTTGATATCGGCAGGGGCGAGATTGATGGTTGTCCGGCCTGCATGAAGCCGAAATCCGGAGTTGTTGATCGCGGTATGAACCCGGTCCTTGCTCTCCTTTACGGCGGCATCGGGAAGTCCAACAATCACAATACTAGGATCGCCGTGCCCTGCGTTGACTTCAATTTCGACCGGATAAGCGTCGACACCGTACACAGCTCCGCTGTAGATTTTCGCCAGCATTATAACCCTTATGTATAACTAGTAGTTAACATACTAGTTAAACACCTGGTAAATGGCCAGAAGAAAATCACCATCACGTCAAAGAATCAACACAGGGCGATCAGGATGGATGCGACGCGATCAAAGATAGACGGCCAGCTTTTCCTTGAGTTGAACCTTACTCATCGCACCCACCAACTGCCCCTTGACTTGTCCGGCTTTGAAAACCAGCAGGCAGGGGATCGAACGGATGCTGAACTGAGTCGCAAGGTCGCGATTGTCATCGACATTCACTTTTGCAATCTTCACCTTGCCGGCCATTTCCAAGGATAGATCATCCAGCATCGGCGCCAGCATCTTGCAGGGACCACACCACTCGGCCCAGAAATCCACTACCACGGGAAGCGTGGAATCAAGTACTTCCGTCTTCCAGTTAGAGCTGTCGATTTGAATAACATTTGAACCTGACATAGTTTTCCTCCTGTAGGATTCCGCCAATGGATTTAGACCGACCAACCCAGACTCGGATACACCTGGGCGGCCAACATGAAAATCATGAAACACAAAATCATCAGCGCCGCTGCAGCAAGTCCCACAAACATCCCGTGCGGTTTTGCAACCCGCCCTGTCGTTTGGGCAACACTCCCAGAAGTCACAGATCCATCCGCCCGGGCAATGGTTACGCTGCGCGCCTCACCTGCTCTGGCTTCGGCTCCATCCGCACGTCTGATTCTGATGGTCTTCTTCTGGGTCGGTTGCGAATCAGAAGTTCCCTCCGTCACCGCCTCAGGGGCAATGTCCACCCGTGCGGTCTGACTCTTGCCCCCAGCGCCGGAGTCCACGGAAAACGACGCGGGCAACTCCGACCTAATCGCGCTGACATCCGTACTGACGGACAGGGACGGACGCTTAACCTTGATGGTCTTAGGCATAGTGGAAGTCACTCCCGGAATACCCGGTAAGGAAACAGTCCCCGAAGCCCCTGGCATTACGGTTTCAAGAGGAATGCGCGAAGTCTGCCGCTTTGCTTCGTCATAAGCAAAGGTCCCTGCCAATGCCTTTCCAATGGACGGCAACGGAGACACGGTCGTCTGTCCGGTCAAAGTTGGAGCAAGGCGGATCGTCTTAGAAACACCCCCCATCCCTTCGACATGAGCGCCCGAAACAGCGCCGGGATCGGCTGTCACCTGATCCAATGACAGACGAGCGGTCTTCTTTTTTCCAGCGGCATCACCCGCCACAGAAACATCTCCCGTTTGCCCCGGAACCTTGATCGTTACCCGCGGGGGAATGGCACTGACTTCTGGCTTAATATCATCGCTCATGGAATCCTCCAAAATGTATAAAACCTAACCCTTACTTCATTCCGAGTCAAAAGAAAACCAGGCATTACACCGCCATGACTTCCTTCTCTTTAGCCGCCAGGGACGTATCGATCTTGGCAATGTAGGAATCCGTTTCCTTCTGAATCTGAGCGAGCCCCTGATCCCTCTCATCTTCAGTGATTTTGCCATCCTTCTGAAGAACCTTGATATGCTCATTCGATTCGCGGCGGATATTACGCACCGCGATTCGCCCTTCTTCCGACATTCGCTTTGCCACTTTGGCCAGTTCTTTACGCCTCTCCTCGCTGAGTTCCGGAATCACAATCCGGATGACGCGACCATCGTTCATGGGGGTCACCCCGAGATTGGCGGCCAGAATCGCCTTTTCGATGGCTGGCAATGCTGTGGGATCGTAGGAATTGAGCACCAGCATGCGGGGGTCCGGAGTGGCAATGCCTGCAATTTCACGCAAGCGGGTCATCGTCCCGTAATATGGCACCATGACATGCTCAACCAGACTTGGCGAAGCCTTCCCGGTACGCAGTCCTGAAAATTCCTGATGCAGGAAAGCCAGACATTTTGACATCTTGTCGTCCGCTTCAAGCAACACATCATCAATGGATTCCATAATTTCCTCCTTCTATTCCGAAACAATGGTTCCAATGGAGTCCCCGGCAATCACTTTCTCGAGATTTCCCTCCTTGAAGAAATCAAACACGATGATCGGAACCGAGTTTTCCATGCACACGGCAAACGCCGCGGCATCCATAACCTTCAACTGCTTGCTCATGGCCTCCTGATAACTGATGCGCGTATACCGTCTGGCACTCGGATTTTTAACCGGGTCAGCCGTGTATACCCCATCAACCTTGGTCGCCTTGAGCAGGGCATCGGCGTCCATCTCGCTGGCCCGCAGGGCCGCTGCGGTATCAGTACTGAAGTAGGGATTCCCTGTTCCTCCCCCGAAAATAACCACACGCCCTTTCGACAGATGCCTCAGGGCCCGGCGCCGGATAAACGGCTCGGCAACCTGACGCATCTCGATGGCCGTCTGAACCCGGGTGTCGATACCCTCCTTTTCCAGGGCATCCTGAATGGCGAGGGCATTGATCACGGTTGCCAGCATCCCCATGTAATCGCCCGTATTCCGGTCAATACCACGGGATTCCCCCGCATGACCGCGGAAAATGTTGCCGCCCCCCACCACAATGGCTATCTCAACGCCCATGCGGCGTACCGAACGGATCTGCCGTGCAAATCCCGCCAGCACATCCGGGTCAATGCTCAAGCCGCTCCTTTTGCTTTGGAGCACCTCGCCACTCAATTTCAAGAGGATGCGCTTGAATTTACTTTTCGGGGCTGTCTTCCGCGGCATACTTGTCACCCTTATTGCAGTTGTCCATGACTTATTCCATCCACACCAAAGCTAATCCATTAGAAGCGCAATGTAAAGAAATGAACGGGACGTCTATTCCTTTGCCTCTTTACCTGTTGCCTCTTCCCCTGCTATTCAATGTTGCAAATTCCTCTTTCCTGCAGCACCATCCCCGCCTTTGAACGAAAGGGATTCCATACGCATGAGAGCAGTAATATTTGACATGGACGGGGTTTTAACAGATTCGGAACCCCTCATCTGCGCAGCGGCCATGGCCATGTTCAAGGAACAGGGAGTGATCGTCCAGGCAGAGGACTTCCATTCTTATATCGGCACCGGCGAAAACCGCTACCTTGGTGGCGTTGCCGAAAAATACGGGCTCACGATTGACATCCGCACAGCCAAGGCCCGGACCTATGACCTATATCTAGCCATGGTTCCCACCCGCCTCCAGGCCTTCCCCGGCGCCGTGGAACTGGTCCGCCGATTACAAACCGGGGGATGTCCCTGCGCCGTGGCCTCCAGTGCGGACCGGATCAAGATCAATGCCAACCTGAACAAGATCGGTCTGCCTCCTGAGACCTGGCAAGCCATCGTCACGGCAGAGGATGTTGAGCACAGAAAGCCTGATCCCGCCATCTTTCTGACGGCCTCCCGGCGGT
>CAYOQM010000110.1:2894-8271 GCA_964406065.1 uncultured Verrucomicrobiota bacterium | reverse complement strand
CCGCCCCGTTATGCAAAATAACCCGGTCTCCGACCAGCGTGTATTCGCGCAGTGTCGCATGCGGATAAAACAGGCAATTCCTACCCACCTCGCAAAATGGACCCACATAACATTGGGCGACCAACACGGTGCCGTCACCAATCACCGCGCCGGAATCAATGACACAGTGCGGCCCGACGGTCACATGGGTTCCCAACTTCGCATCGCCAGCCACCACCGCCGAGGGATGGATCCCGGGATGGAAGGTGATCGGCGGACGCGCCAACCAGGCGGCGACCTGGGCAAAGGCCGCATCCGCACTTTTGACGCGAATCAGCACCGCCTGGGTTTCCCCGGACCAGTCCTCGTTGACCAGTACCGCGGAGGCTTGAGTGTGTTTCATGGCCGGGGCGTATTTGGGGTTGCCAAGAAACGCCAGATCCCCGGATCGGGCCTGACCCAAGGAGGAGACGGAACGGATCTCCGCCGAACCATTGCCGTCGACCTTCCCGTTCAAACGCCGGGCGATCTCATCAACCGTGAATCCCATGGCCGTCACTCCTTGCCAGCCGTGGCTCTATCGGCATTCAGCAATTTCAAAACATCCTCGGTCATATCCATCTTGGGATCAGCGTACAGCACTGATTCCAGCCCGTTTGCCAGCAGCCCCCCCTGTGCCAACACCAGGGTATACCCGTTCTTTTCGGAAACCGTCCTGATGGCTTCTTTAATGGCGCGGCCCAGTTCCCCCTGAATCTTGCGTCCTTCCTGCTCCAATTCCCGCTTGCGGCTGGCGGCCTTGTCTCGAACGGAGTTTTCAAAGGCAATGACCTCCGTCAGCTTGTCCTCGGCCTGCTCTTTTTTCTTTTCCCGC
The DNA here is from genome assembly GCA_964406065.1 of uncultured Verrucomicrobiota bacterium. Classification (GTDB taxonomy): domain Bacteria; phylum Verrucomicrobiota; class Kiritimatiellia; order CAIKKV01; family CAITUY01; genus JAABPW01. The sequence continues at coordinate 7,418 of CAYOQM010000110.1, read as the reverse complement.
GCCTCCTCGGTCAGCGCCTTGTTCTCGGACTCGGAGCGAAGCGACTCGAACTCCTGTTTCATTTTTTTATGCCGAGCCAGCAATTTATCGCGCTCGGCGGAAAAATCATCCAACTGTTGCTGGACATGATGTTCAGCCAGATCGGTTTTGTAATACTCCTTAAGAATGCGCGCCGTGTCGACGGCGGCCACCTTGAGATCCGCCGCCTCGCCTGTCCCCGCGATCACGCCAGCCAGCACCGCGACAAACATGTATTTTACTTTCATCTGCATTCACTCCTTAAATAGAGTTATAATAATTCAAACATAAACAAGGTTTTGTCCAGCAGAAAATCACCCTCAAAAGCCGTACCCGATCCAGAAACTCCAGTTTTCCTTTTGGGATCTCGGGTCGTCCCTTTTCACAGGCCAGGCATAATCGAAGCGTATCGGGAATCCGGGGATATCCAACCGAAGCCCCACCCCCGCGCCGGCCGCGTAATGACTCAAATCAAAGTCGTAGGGATCGTACCACACATTCCCCACATCGTAAAAGGAGGCAACCCTGAATTTTGGAATACCGGGTACCGGCACCGTGTACTCGGCGCTGGCGAGCGCCAGACTCTGGCCCCCATCCGGACGAACCACCCCGGAACCATCGGAACGTTCCGCCTTGGGCCCGACCCACCGGTAACGGAATCCCCGGACCGTCTGTGCGCCGCCGGCAAAAAGGCGCTCGGACAAGGGAACCTGGGTCTGGGACCCGTAGGCATCCACCACTTCCAGCCGGGCGCGCAAGCTCAAAACATGTTTCCACCACAGCGGGAAATACACCGAGCCCCCCGCTTCAAGATCATAAAGTTCGGTGTCAAACCCCAAGGGTCCCCCCATCAGGGTGCTCTGCGCATACAGTTTGGATCCGCGGGTGGGAACAAAGAAATTATCCCGGGTATCCCGCGTCCACATGGCGGAACCCGAACTGGCGACGCGCCGGGGATCGGAGAAATAGAAACTATTGGTTCCGCCCGACTTGTCAACCGCCCAGTACTCGTTGGTGTCAGCCGCGTCCTTGATCTCGACCTGCTCCAGCCGGTATTTGAAATCAAGGCGGTTGGCGCCCCACAGCGGCACGCCAAGGCCCACGGCACCACCCTGGCGCAGCACGTCGTAATCACGATCGTTCTGCTTGCTGCTGTAGAGGTCCACACTCAGGGCGAGCCGACGGTCCAGAAACCAGGGCTCGACAAAGGAAATCGAATACGACTCGCGGGTTTGTCCGAATTCCGCCCGCAGTTTGATCTTCTCGCCCGCCCCCATGAACGGCTTCCCGCGAATGTCGAAATTCCCCTGGCTGACCTCGGCGAACCCGATCAATTTGTCGATGCTGGAAAATCCCACGCCGGTCATGAACTGCCCGGTGCGCTGCTCCTCGACCTCAAAGACCAGGTCGGCCTGATTGGTGACAGAGGCAGGCTCATTCACGCAGTTGACCGCGGAAAAATACCCCAGGTTCCGCAGACGGTTTTCACTGGTTCTGGCCTTGACTCCATCGTATTGCTCGCCGGGGTATACGAGCAATTCACGCCGGATCACCTTGTCATGCGTGACATTATTGCCCCGGATCAGGATATTGCGAATCGTCGTCAGCCGGCCTTCCGTGACCACGAACCGAATATCGACATCTCCAGCCTTATCGCGCAGATCGAACCGGGGCTGGACAAAGGTGTCCATATAACCACGACTCTCGTAATAGTCGCGGATGGCATCCGCCGCCTTGTTGATGACCGTGGTTGACGCTTCCCGACCGGACTTCAAATTGGCCACCTGCAACAACGTAACCTCCGGGAAAAGAGTGCTCCCGACAAGGGTGACGCGCGCAATGTTATAGCGGAGATTCTCGTGGATCGGCACGGTGATGACAAACCGCCCTGGGCTTGGCTCTTCCACCAGCGGCGTCATTATGTCTACATCCAAATACCCATGATCCTTGTAGACAGCCCGTACACGCTCGCACCCCGACCGCAACCCCTCCTTGTCATAGGGAGTCTTGTGAAACCACTGGATGGGGTTATACCAGGCCATGATGTCCATGGCCTCGCGGATCTCGGAATAATCCACCGCTTTCAACCCCGGAAACCGGTAACTGACAATCTGAGCCTTGTCACCTTCCCGAACCCGTAGCGCCAGGGCCACCTGCCCTCGCATCGCATCCACCGGTTCAATCGTCCAATGAATGACCGCTGCAGAATACAGGCGTTTCCGGTATTCATCCGTAAGTTTTGCCACCCTGGCCGACACGGTCGGCTCATCAATATAATCCCCGGGATTCAGGCCGATCAGGTCCTGAATCTTGGTTTCTGACATTTCCCTGGCCCCGAGCACCTTGACGGGCCTCACCAGTTTGCTCTTCATGCGGATCGCATAAACCAACACCACCCCGTTACCCGCGGTTTCGACTTGCGCTTTGACATCGGAAATCTTGCCGGAATCCAGAAGCGACCTGACATCGCCGGCAACCTCGCTCGGGCTCAGTTCATGACCCTCGCGGGTCGCGATGTAGGACCGGATCATCGGCTCGTCAACGGGAATTTCACCCAGCGCCTTGATTTTCACATCACGGATGACCGGCTCGGCGACCGCGCCGACAACCCAGCCCGAAACCAGAACCATCAGCGCTATTAAGTGTTTTGTCATCGCGTTCATTCCCCCTGATTCTGATACACAGGTTGCACCGCCGCCTCGTCAACGCCTCGCGCTCCATCCCGGAAACGGGTGAAAGCTTCATCAAATTCCATCCGGATGTCCTCCATGGCGGGACCATTGCGGTTTTTGGCAATCTCCACAATAGCCAGCGTCCGGTTGTCCCGATCCGCATCGCTTGCCGTACGGCAGGGCCGCCGCAATAGCATGACGATATCGGCATCCTGTTCGATCGACCCGGAATCCCGCAAGTCGGAGAGTTTCGGTTTTTCCTCGCCCCCACGGGCCTCGGGGGCACGGCTGAGCTGGCTGAGTACAAGCACGGGGATGGCCAGCTCCTTGGCCATGGCTTTCAGCCCTGCGGACACATAGGTGATTTCCACCTGCCGTCCATGCCGGGAATGCTCGGGGGCGCGCAAGAGTTGCAGGTAGTCGATAATGATCAACTCGACATTATATTTGCTCTTCATCCGCCGCGCCCGGGCGCGAAGCTCCGTGATATCCAACCCGGCGCTGTCGTCAATGTAGATCGGCGCATTGCTCAACGCATCCGCCGCCGCAATCAGGCGGCCGTGATTGACCTGCGAGATGAACCCATCGGCAATGGCATGCCCGGACACCTCCGCGCGACAACAGATCATCCGCTTGACGAGATCAAGGCACGACATTTCCACGCTGAAGACGCCGACGGGACGGGGACGACAGTCCATGTCCCCCTTGCCCAGCGCAACATTCTCGGCAATATTCATGGCCAGGGAGGTTTTGCCCATCGAGGGGCGCGCGGCGAGCACGATCATGTTCCCGCCCTTCATCCCCTTGATGGAATGATCCAGATCCTTAAACCCTGTCGGCACCCCCATGAACCCCTTGTGCTGGTTGTCGAAGGTGGCGACAATCTCGTTGACAAGATGGTGCCACGGCCGCATCTGGCCGTGCTGGTTGGCCGTGATATCAAAGAACGCCTGTTCCGCATGCCCGAGAACCTGCTGGGCTTCGGCGGCAGGGTCGTAGCAATTCCGCTCGGCATCACGGGCGGCCTCGATCACCAGGCGCAGTAGATGGCGGTCCCGGACAATGTTGATATAGTATTCGGCATGGGCTGAAGTCGGCGTCGCATCCACAATCCGGTGCAGTGCCTGAGCCCCGCCGACTCGGTCAAGGAGGCCTGCCGCCTTGAGTCGTTCACCCACGGTCAACAAATCGATGGGCCGTCCGTCCCGGCTCATGGACAACATGGCGTCGAAGATCGACCGGTGCGCCGGGATATAAAACGAATCGGGCACCAGCTGCCGCTCGATGCAAAGGTCCATGACCTTTTCCGCATCCAGCAACACGGCGCCCAGAACGCCCCTCTCCGCGTCTTCGCTGTGCGGTGGAACGCGCTCGACAGGCGTCACCTTGGGCGAGGAGACAGGGACTTCATTGGCCATGGAACTATTCCTGGACGACCCACACCTTGATGGGGGCTTCTACTTCCGGATGAACCTTGACCTTCACCTCGAACACGCCCAGTTCCCTGATGGGGTTCTCGAGTTCGACGGCGTGCTTGTCGAGTTCAAATCCCTGTGCCGCCAGAACCTTGAGGATGTCGCCGGCCGTAACCGAACCGAACAGTTTATCGCCCTCGCCCACCTTCACGGCAATGGTATAAGAGCCCTTCTGGATCGCCGCGGACAGATCACGAGCCTTCTCAACGGCAACCTTGCCCTGGGCCTCGCGTTGACCCTGCAATTTCGCCAGCTGACGTCGCGTCGACTCCGTCACGGAAGCGGCAAATTTGTTGGGCAACAGATAATTCCGTGCATACCCTTCGCTGACCTTGACAACCTGGCCGGCTGTACCGAGA
>CAYOQM010000110.1:0-2884 GCA_964406065.1 uncultured Verrucomicrobiota bacterium | reverse complement strand
TGCATCAAAATCATTTCAACTGACATATTGTATTCTCCTCACTCTGCGGCCCTTCACGCCTCTCCGGCCTCCCCCTGCGGGACGACTCCGGACGGCAACGAGCGGCCTCTGACGGAATTTAGCGCAACACACCCATGACACGGGCACGACGAATGGCCCGGGCCACCGAACGCTGCTGCTGCGGCGAAGCACCGGTCAACCGCGACGGCAGGATTTTCCCCTGCTCAGACGTGAACTTGCGCAGCAATTCATAGTCACGCGGATCGATATACTTCATCGATTCAATCTGCGGAACACGCCGTTTCGACACCATGTTTACATTGTTCTCTCTCATTGCCATAACTTGTCTTCCCTCTCCTTAACCTTAAAAAGGCAAATTGTCATCATCCCCTGCCGGACCCGCCTCCTCCGCGGCCGCCACTTGTGGCGTCACCCGGGAAGCAACCTTGGCTGCCGGACGGGGCTCCCCGCCGGAAGGTTCCGCCGCATCACTGTATTCCGCCCGCTTAGGCGCACCGATGAACTGGGTTCGATCCGCCACCACACGCAGACGGTTATGCTTCTGTCCGTCCTTCTCCCACTCGTCATACTGCAACCGTCCCTCCACCAGAAGGGGCGATCCCTTGGACAAATACTGACCGCAGGCCTCTCCCTGCTTTCCCCAGACCACCACGCCGACAAAACAGGTCTCCTCGCGCTCTTCCCCCGAGGCCAGTTTGTATTTATTGTTGATCGCCATGCGGATCTCGGTCACCGCCTTGCCAGAGGGCAGATACCGGACTTCCGGATCGCGTGTCAGGTTTCCGATCAACAAAACTTTATTCAGCGTGGCCATGTCAACATCCTTCCCGGTCAGGCAGACACCGGAACGACCGGAGCCGTGTTGACCAACTTGTCATCAAAACAAGTTATCTGAACCCTGAAAATGTCATCATTCAAATGATAGCGCGAGGTCAAAACCGTCACCTTGTCCGGCGCGATATTAAAAATCACGGACAGATAAAAGCCGGATTCCTTCTTTTGCATGACCCGGGCAAACGACTGGCGCCCCAAGTCCTTGGACTCCAGAACCTTGCCTCCGGCTTTCGTGATTTCGCCCATCACATAGGCCGCCAAATCCTTCAACCGCTCTTCCTGAACCGTCTCATCAAAAATAAACAAACCTTCATACTTCTTCACAGCTTATTTCCTCCTGACATTCCGTCACTTTCCCCGGCGCTATTCTGCGTCCGGGCATTAAACCGGTTCATCGCGGCATCCATGCCCTGCGTAACCACTACGAGGACGGCGTCCGCCGCCTCAACCACCGCAGTGCTGGCTGCCGCCCACTCGTCACGTCCAAATGCTTCCAGCACATGTTCGACCAGATCGTCCCGACAAACTCCACGCCCTATCCCAACCCGGACGCGACCGAAATCCGTCGTCCCCAACACCGTCCCCATTGAGGCCAGCCCCAAGTGTCCGCCCGTGCCTCCTTTTTTCCGGAGTCGCAGGCTTCCGAGCGGGATATCCGCATCATCTACCACCACCAGCAGATCCGCAACGCTCAACTTACGATAATTCAACACCGCGCCGACTGCTCTGCCGCTGTTGTTCATAAACGTCAGCGGCTCAACCAAAATCAGTTCCTCCCCTTCGTGGCTCGCCGACCCGATCCGCGCTTCAAAGCGCGAACTCTCCTTCAGTCTGCAGCCCAGCCGTTCCGCCAGGCACTCCACTACACGAAACCCCATGTTATGCGGCGTCCGCTCGTATTCCGGACCCGGATTGCCAAGGCCGACGACCACTTTCATGGATCCACCTCACACGCCCCGTCACGCGACACGGAGTCTTACTTCTTGGCGGCGGGCTTTTTTTCCTCTTTTTTATCGTCCTTCTTGGCGCCTTCCTTGGCGGGGGTCGCCCCTTCAGCCGACGCTTCGCCTTCCTTCTTCTTGCCAATGACTTCAGGCGCCGCTTCAGCCGCCGCAGCAACCTCATCCACCTTCTCCTCGCGCGGGGCGACAACGGTGGCCACGGCGACATCGCCGGCGGTCAGCACGGTAAACTTGGGATCCAGCACCAGATCGCGAATCATCATGGTCTTGCCCAGGGCCATGCCGGTCACGTCGACATCAAACGACTCGACCAGATCGCCAGGCAGACACTCAACCTCGATATGCCGCAACAGATGCTCCAGGATGCCCCCCTGCTGGGACACGCCGACAGGCTCGCCCTTGAGCGTGACCTGAATCGTAACACGCATCTTCTTCGTCATCGAGATTTCCAGGAAGTCGGCATGGATCATGCCGCCCATGACAGCCTCATGCTGCACTTCACGCAACAGTGCCTTGATGACTTCACCCTCCACGCTTAAATCGACAATCAGGTTCTCGCTCGTGTGCGTCTTGAGCACCGTTTCAAATTCACGGGTGTTGATCTTGATCGAGCGGGCGCCCTTTTCCCCGTACACCACGGCGGGAATGGCTCCGGTCTTTCGCAACGCCTTGGCGGCGGTAGTTCCGGATGATTCTCGCTTGCTCGCTGACAATTTAATTTCCTTCGACATACTTACCTTCTCCCTTTCACCTGTTCCTAAAGTTTGAACAACGACGATACCGACTGGTTGTCATGGATGCGCATGATCGCCTCACCGAGCAACCCGGCCACCGGCAGCACGGTCACGGGAAACCCATCCGGCTTGATCATCAGGGGAACCGTATCGGTGACGACCAGTTCCTTGATCTCCGAGGCCTTGAGACGGGCCAACCCGACCTCCGTCAGCACGGCATGCGACACGGCGGCATAAATCCCCTCCGCCCCGTTCTCCTTCAAAATCCTGGCCGCCGTAGTCAATGTCCCCGCCGTAGTGGAAAGATCGTCGACCAGGACACAATTGCATCCG
>CAYOQM010000109.1:0-8358 GCA_964406065.1 uncultured Verrucomicrobiota bacterium | reverse complement strand
CTCGCCCCGCGCCAGCCTGTTCCTGAATATTGCCGCCAGAGCCAACGCCCTGCTCCATGGCAGGGCCTACGCCACACCGCAGGACATCAAGGAAATCGCCCCCGACGTCCTCCGCCACCGCTTGATCCTGACCTATGAGGCCGAGGCCGAGAACCTGAAGAGCGAGGATCTGATCGCCAAAATCCTGGGTGAAATCCCGGTACCCTGACGGGAACTGTCGCATGGCGCTTAACGTCAAAGAACTGATGAAACAGGTCGGGATGATCCGCGTGGTCACCAACCGGCTTGTGGATGAGCACCTCTCGGGCGAATATCACTCGGTCTTCAAGGGGCAAGGAATCGAGTTCGACGAGGTGCGCGAATATGTTCCGGGCGATGATATCCGCTCCATCGACTGGAATGTGACCGCCCGCATGGGAACGCCGTACGTCAAGCGATTCTGCGAGGAGCGCGAGCTGACCATCCTGTTCCTGGTGGATGTCTCGGGCTCGCAAACGTTCGGCTCGGGAAAACGGGCCAAGTCGGAACTGGCCGCCGAAATCACCTGCCTGCTCGCCCTCTCCGCCATCAAGAACCAGGACAAGGTCGGACTGATCCTCTTCAGCGACCGGATCGAGAAATCCATTCCCCCGCGCAAGGGCCGGACAGCCGCGATGCGGCTGGTTCGCGAGGTCCTGGCCACCGAGGAAACCCGCCGCGGAACGGATATCGCCGGCGCCCTGCGCTTCCTCAACCAGATCCAGAAGCGGCGCGCCGTGGTCTTCATCATCTCCGACTTCATGGACACCGGATTCGAGCGCGAGCTCCGTGTCACCGGCCGCCGACACGATGTCATCTGCTGCACCCTGTCCGATCCCCGTGAATGGGACCTTCCCGATGTGGGCGTCATCGAGATCCAGAACCCGGAAACCGGGGACATCGAGTGCCTGGACACCTCCTCCGCCACCCTCCGGGAGGCGTTCCGGGACGGCGCCCGACGGGAGACGGAATCCCTGGCAAAACTGTTCCGCAGGCACAGGATTGACGCGCTGCAATTGTCGACTGACCGTCCCTTTATTGAAGACGTCCACAAGCTGTTCCATCAACGGCAAATACGGGCAGCGAGGGGCTAACATGGCAAAGCCGTCCATTCAATCGAATCCCCGACGTTCACGACAGCGGTGTACCGCCGCAGGGCTGGCTCTGTCGTGCATCCTTCTCGGAACCGCCTGCACCCGGCACGACGCCACCGCTACGCAAACAGCCCCCGCGCCCCGCACCGAGGAAACATCGCGGAGCGGAGTGGGCGTCACGTTCATCCTTGACCCCCCTGTCGTGCGGCTGGACCGTGATATTCTGTTCACCATCAGGGTGACCTCGCCCACCAATCTGGCGGTCAAGCTGCCAGAGGTCGAGACCCGTGTTACGGGCTTCACGGTTTCGGGTAATTACGACAGCCATCCCGCCGTAAAGTCCGGGAAAACGCTTCGAGAGCGATACGTCCGACTGACTCCGCAGATCGCTTCGGAATACCGGATCGCCCCCATGGCCATCACATGGAAAGACCCCGCCACCGGGCAGGAACAGTGGTTCCCTACCCAGCCGGTGGTGTTGACGTCCGAAGCCCTGGTGAAGGGGGATCCCGGGACAAGCATCGCCGATCCCCGCGGACCTGTCTGGATCTATCCGGGCGTGAAGGGATTCCTCGGCTACACCCTTGGCATCCTGGGCGTGATGGCCCTGGCCTACGGCGCCTGGCGTCTCCTCCGCAAAGTCCGGCGGGCCGTCAAACTCCGCCGCATGTCCCCGCGGGAACGAGCCCTGTTCGAACTGGCGGAACTCATGGCGCGCGATCTCGTCGGCCACGACCGCGTCAAGGACTTCTATTTCGAACTCACCATGATCGTCCGACTCTATATCGAGCGCGCCCATTCCATCAGGGCGCCGGAACAGACTACCGAGGAGTTCCTCGTCATCGTCAGCAGGGATACCCGCTTCAAACCGGATGTGGCCAGGCGCCTTCGCGAATTCCTGCAAGCCGCCGACCTGGTGAAATACGCGGGCGTCCGCCCTGAATCCGCGTCGGTTGACGGCGCGGTTTCGACGGCCCGCAACTATATCGAGACCGATTCAACTCCAGCCCCCGCTGCACCATGACCCTGGGAAATCCAGCCTATCTGCTCCTGTTCCTGCCGCTCGCGGGGGCGGCGTGGTTTGTCTACCGGCGGCGCGTGCGACAAGCGCTTCTCTTTGCGCCATTCCATCGTCTTCCCGCCAAGCGGACAACCTGGCGCACACGCCTCCGCCCGCTGGCCCCCATCCTCTTCCTGGCCGGAACCGCACTGGCAATCCTCGCGCTCTCCCGTCCGCAAACGGTCTTTTCACGCTCCATCCGCAAATCCGACGCCATCGCCATCCAGATGGTGGTCGACTGTTCAGGCTCCATGCAGGCCCTGGATTTCTCCACGCGTGAGCGGCAACGGACCCGCCTTGACGTCGTGAAGGAAACCTTCGGCCAGTTTGTGACTCAGCGCCCGGGAGACCTTGTCGGACTCATCACCTTCGGCGGCTATGCCTCCAGCCGGGTACCGCTCACCCTGGATCATGACGCCCTGCTTCATAGCCTGAAGGGCGTGGAAACCGCCCGTGAACAATTCAACAAGGACGGCCAGCTCCTGAACCAGGAGGAAATGCTCACGGCCATTGGCGACGCCCTCGCCACCGGATGCGCCCGGCTCGAGAAGGCGGAAGTCAAATCCCGGATCATGGTACTGTTGTCGGATGGGGAGTCCAATACCGGGATCATCAAGCCGGAGGAGGCCGCCAAGGCCGCCAAGACCATGGGAATCAAGGTTTACACGATTGGAGTGGGCACCACGGGACAGGCTCCGTTTCTCGCCCGCGACATGTTCGGGCGCCAGACGGTCGCCATGGGCTATGTCAGGCTTGACGAGGAACTTCTGCAGACCCTGGCCACCACCACAGGCGGAAAATACTTCAATGTCACGCACTCCAAGGGGTTGGCCCAGACGATGGACGCCATCAGCAAGCTGGAGAAAACCACGATCAACACCGAGCTCTACAACAAGTATGACGAGCATTTCCTGACATTCCTGATCCCCGGCCTCGCCCTCCTGTGTATCGGCGCGGCCGTCAACACCTGGCTCGGGAGGCGTATCCTGTGAACCTTCAATTCCAATACCCCTGGCTGCTCTTCCTGCTCTGGCTGGTTCCCGTCATCGGCGTGGCCTGGCATATCCTCACCACCCGTTCCGGCAGCGGCCGGGCTTTTGTATCCGAGCTGATGGCCGCCAAACTTGCCCCGCCGCCGGCCCCGGTCCGGAACCTCTGGCAACTGATCCTGCTCATGACCGGACTGCTGCTGGCGCTGATCGCGGCCGCCCGCCCCCAGTGGGGCATGAGGGAGGACACCGTCTACCAGCGCGGGCGTGACCTCATGATCCTGCTGGACGTGTCCCGGTCCATGCTGGCCCGCGATGTTCATCCCAGCCGGCTTGGCCGGGCAAAGGCCGACCTGCAGGATCTGATCAAGGAGCTCAAGGGTGATCGTGTCGGACTTATCGCGTTCCGGGCCCGCCCCCTGCTCCTCTGCCCCCTGACGACCGATTACGGATTCCTTTCCCAGGCGCTGGAGGGCGCCGACGTGGACTCCGCGCCCGCTGGTGAAACCGATATCGGGGATGCCGTACTGGAAGCCCTGCAGAATCTCCAGGAGGACGAGGGTTCGCACAAGGCCATCGTGCTGGTCTCGGATGGCGATGACCTGGCCGGGAAAATGGCCGAGGCGGCGTCCAAGGCGAAGGAAAAGAGCGTGGCCATCTTCACCGTCGGTTTCGGAAGCACGGAGGGCGCCCCCGTGCCGTCCGCCGCATCAGCTGGAATCACCTTGAACTTCCAGGGGAAGGACGTGGTATCAAAGCTCAACCATGAGGTTCTGCGCGACCTCGCCGAGCAAACCGGCGGCGCCTATGTCCCCGTCGGACTGGCCAATGTGAAACTTGGCGACCTGTACCGGAACCACCTGAGCCGCATCCAGGCTCGCGATCTCGAGGAAACGGTCCAACGCCGCGCCATCGAGCGCTACCAGTGGTTTCTCTTTCCCGGAATTCTCTGCTTTTTGGCCATCGCGTTCCTGAGCCGGGGACAGATCGCCCTCAAGAGACCGGTTCCGACTACCAGTGCCGGACAGAACCCTGCAAACGGACTGGCACGGGTGGCGCTTCTCGTCCTGGCCTTCGGACTAGGTGCTGCCAACCCCGGCGCCCATGCCGCCGATACCAATATCCCCCCGGGCCGTGAAGGAGCACGGCTCGCCCAGCGGCATTACCTGGCGGGTCGCTACGATGATGCCACAGCCGCCTATCAGGCCGCGGCGAGAAGCGCGGCCAGCGCCAACCGTGATCCGTACCTGTTCAATGCCGGGTGCGCAATGCTGAAGGCGGGCAAGGCCGAAAACGCCGCCGACCTGTTCCGGAGCCTGACCGGCACGGAAGGTGAACTTGGCGCGTCAGCCGCCTATAATCTCGGTTGCGCGCTGTTCGCTGGCAGCACGAAGCCTTTCCCGGACAAGGAGTCCAACCCTCCTGATCCTGCGGCCGCCGAACACCGTGTCCAACTGCTGAAACAGTCGGGAGCGGCCTTCCAGAAGGCCCTGCGGCTAAGATCCGGCGACACGACCAGCCGCCGGAACCTTTCCGTTGTGGCCGGGCTTGCCGGCGCAGCCGAGGAACAGGCCAGGATCACCCGGTTGATGGCCGAATACGGCCAGATGCCGCCGGGGGCTCTCGCCGACCTGATGCTCCTGCAGCAGCGCCAACTGATACATGACATTCCCATGGCCTTCACCAACACCACGCCGTCCCTGATCAATGAACTGGAGTCACAGGCCGCGGCACAGGACAAGACCGCTGACCTGATGATTCCGCTCAAGGGAAAATTAGTGCAAGCCATGTCGCAGGCACAGGCCTCCGGCAGCACTACGAACATCCAGCAGCAGATGGCCATGGTCAACGCCTTTGCCGAGGCAATCCGTGACGAAATGTCCGGCAGCGCCGCCGCCTTGCGCAACCTCGACCGCGCCGCCTACCCGACCGCGGTTAAGGCCGAAGCCTCGGTTTACACGCTTTGGAAAGGCATCGCCGGATATTCCCAGCTCCTGCGGGAGGATATCCAGCGCCAGACCAATGCCATCGCGCTGACCGCACCCAATATCAACACCCCCTCGGATGGAGTCCGCTCGGCGATCACCGCCCAGCAGTCCGAGGCCGTCGACCTGACCGGCCTCTTCAGGGAACGCTTCGAACAGACGGTGCCGCCCGAGGGGATAACCCGCCCGGTTGAGCAGACCACCACAAATCAACGGTCCGGCACGAATGCCACCGAAACGGTTCTTTCCAAGGAGGACCGGGCTAGGATCATCACCCTGGCAGGACAGGCCATCGCTGCTCAAACAGCGGCGGGCCAGTCGGTTTCCAACAACTTGACCGAATCCCTGACGTTTCAACGGCGTGCGCACGACCTCCTTAAGGAGATTGAGAAGCTGCTGCCCAAGGACAAACAGCCGCAGGAAAACCAGCAGCAACCCCCTAAGGAGCCTAACCAGGACAACAGGAAGAATGAGCAACCGCAACCCAGGCCAGACCAGCCCAAACCACAGCAGCAACCCCCCAAGGAGGAACCCCGGCAGGGCCAGATGTCGCCTGAGGACCTGAAACGCCTTCTCGATAAGGCTAAACAACGCGAGCAGGAACACGAGCAGGAAAAGCGGGAACAAAATGCCGCCATCCCGATGTCCCCCGCTGAAAGAGACTGGTGATTCCGATGTGGCGTTCTTTCCAGTTCCTGGCGGGACTGAGCCTTGTCGCGCTGGCACTGACACAGCCCGTTTCAGCCGCGGGCGAACCAACCCTCGAGGTGAATGTCAGCCGCGACCGGATCTACATCGGTGAATCCCTGCTGATTGAAGTCAAGGTCGGCGGATCGGACAACCCCGCTCCACCCGATCTCTCGGCCATCCGCAACGGAACTCCCCAGTTCCTCGGCAGCCAGTCCTCCAGCCGTTACTCGGTCATCATCATCAATGGCCAGATGCGCAGGGAAGGATTCACGGGACGCACGTTCACCTACAAATTGACCCCCAGGACCGAGGGCCAGATAGCGATCGGACCGGTTACCGCAACAGTCGAAGGGAAAACGCTGTCGGCCAGCGGCCCCGTGGTTACGGTCACTGGAATGACACGACAGGATACCGTGGCCGTGTCAGTCACCGCCTCCCGCGACACCGTGCTGGTGGATGAACCCTTCGACCTCCGGCTCGCCGTCAAGATCCGCCGGTTGCCAGGCCGCTTTGCCGATGTCGATCCCCTTTTCCCCGCCGATCCACCGCATCTGGAGGCGGAACTCCTCAACGGGCAGGAAATCGACGGGCTCAAGGGGCCGGACTTCAAGCGCCTGCTGAACAGCCTGATCACTCCGCGCCAGCAGGCCGGATTCACCCTGAACAACTACACGGTCCAGGCCGATGTCTTCGACTTCAGCGCCATGATGAACCCGCAGGGTGTTCCCGCCCGTTTCATGCTCCAGCGACAGCCGATAAGGGAGAATGGCAAGGACTACTGGGAGTATGCCCTGACAATCCCCTACCTGCCCCTCGCGGAAGGGTCCTATACTTTCGGACCCGTGCTTTTCAAGGGGAATGTTCCCGTTGCCGTAAACGAGAACGGAGAGGCCACCGGCACGCCTGTCTTCACCGTTGGCGCCGCCGCCATCGTCCGCGTCATTCCGCCGCCCTAGACCAACAGGCCCGTCTCCTATATCGGCGCGATTGGAAGCAACCTGGTTGTCGAGGCGGCCCTTGATGCCCAGACCTGTAATGCCGGCGACCCCCTCAAACTGACGCTTGCGGTTTCGGGGGCGGTTCAGTTGCGCAACCTTACCCCCCCGAAACTGAGTCTGCAGGAACCTTTGCTGGACCTCTTCGAGGTTTACGACGACACGGTCCAGACCACCCGTCAGGATCATCGGTGCCTGTATACATACACCTTGCGCCCCCGCCGGGCGGGATCCATTGAACTGCCCCCCATTGAGGCATCGTTCTATGATGTTACCCTGCGGGAATACCGCCGCGTGACGACGCAGCCTATTCCGTTGAAAGTGAGGCAGTCGAACGAGATTACCGCCGCCCAGGTGATCGGTGGATCCACCAACCAGTCACTGAAACTGCATCGCGAGGATGAGTCCGCAATGCGTCCCGCGGGCATGCGGTGCCCACCCTCAGGGGCGGAACCGGCCAGTCTGACGGGCTCGCCTGGACGATTGCTGGCTGGTGCCATGGCCGGGCCGGCCGTCTTCCTGGCCACCCTGGCGGGACTCCTTGTCCGCCGCTTCGCCCCCGCCTTCAGGCTGTCGCGGAGACGCAGGAAGGCCTTTTCACGCGCCATGCGGGACCTGAAGCACTGCCCCTCCGAATCCCTTTGCGCGTTGCTCCGCCAGTATCTTTCAGATCGTTTCACATGCGGGGCCCTGTCGCTAACCCCTTCCGAGGCCAGGGCACTGCTGATGGCGCGGGGCATCCCCGACACGATGGCCTCTCGATTTGCCGACCTGATGCAGAGTTATTTCAACGCCTCCTTCGAGACCACAACCAGCGCCAAACCTGTCGACAGGGTTGCCGTGGAGTCGCTGCTCTCAGACATTGAGCATCATCTGGGCCGCACTCCGGGCGCCATCCGGAACACAACGTTGCCGATCCTGATTGCGGCGGCGCTGGGGGCACAGGCTGGCTACTCCATGCCTGCGGAACAGTCATTCATCTGGAATGAGGCTGTAGCGGAAATGAGTTCCGCGCAATCGTTTGGCGACTTCCTGGCAGCGGCGTCCACATTCCAGAAACTCGCCGATCTGGGCATCCGGAACGCCGACCTGTTCTACAACCAGGGCACGGCATTGCTGCTGGCCGACAAGCCTGCCGATGCCATTCAGGTCCTGTTGCGTGCAGAACGCTACGGAGGATGCGCGCCGGATATCCGGCGCAACCTCGCCATTGCCGAAGCCCGCAAGGAGGGATTGAAGGAACCGGTTGATTCCTGGCTGCGGACGGTCCTCTTCCTGCACTACCGTCTTGATTGCGCAACCCGCATCCGCCTGGTTGCCGGCGCGTTCTCGGCCATCTGGCTGGCGGCGGCTTTGGGACTGCTTGGCGCCAGGCGAACCGGAAAGATCATTCTCATCACCGGAGTCCTTCTGCTGGTTGCCTTCGGCTCCAGCGTCCTGACCACGCTCCAGCAGGAAAGCCAGACCCGTCGACCGGCCTCCCTCCCCGTACAGTATTGATGCCCGACACCTCCCGAATGGCCGGAG
>CAYOQM010000108.1:0-8395 GCA_964406065.1 uncultured Verrucomicrobiota bacterium | reverse complement strand
TGAGCATGATGTCCTGCGCCTTGAATCCGGCAAGCCCGCATATCAAGTGGTAGAGCTCGACGCAGAACTGAAACACGTAGACCCCCTGCGCCACGATCAGCCCAAAATAGAGCGGGGCCTGCAACCACTGGCTTGCCACAATAACAGAAGCAAACACGTTTAAAATTCGGGAATTCGGTTTCACGGCATTCATACACTAATTCCTCCGCCCATCGAGCAGGCCAGCACCCATGAAGTGACAGAGAGAAGTCATCAGCACCTCGAGCGGTTCAAGGGCCGACATGTCAGCCCCTCCTCCAGCATGCACACGGACTGCTCCTACCACGCTTCTACAGGGCTAACTAGCGACACCCCCTCGTTTTGCAGCGCCGACTCCCCCTCATCCGGTCTACCGCCCGGGACATTGCCATATCCACCCGAGCGATGGCCCTGCCAACAACCGCAAACAGGCTCGACCCGCGGTCTTCAACAACAACCGATGCTGCTCGTTTTAGATGAACCTGGATGCGACAACTCTTATCCTCTCCGCCGCGGGGTCCGTTGAGATCCCCGATTTGAACACTGACACGCCTGATCAGGCGGTGAAATCGTTCAAGATCCGCAGCAATATGCCGGCAGATATTTTCCGCGAAGGATTTCGGCAACTCCACACAATGTTTCCTGACTTCGATATTCATTGAACACCTCTTCCCGTAGTGAAAGAACCTACGGTGAGGGCTCTCGGAACTTTCTGCAATAAGGTAATATGGCATATACATTTCGTAAAAACCGAAGTATGGTGGGAGCATGAACCGCTTGAACTACCACCACCTGTTCTATTTCTGGCTTGTGGCCCGAGAGCGGGGGCTGACAAGAGCCTGCGCCAAGATCAGACTGTCGCCATCCACGCTGAGCGGACAGATTCACACTTTTGAAAGGGTGATGGGGCAGCAACTATTCGTCCGGGCGGGCCGCCGGCTCGAACTCACCGATGCCGGCCGATTAGTGTATCGGTACGCCGACGACATCTTTGCGTTGGGTGCCGAAATGCAGGATGCACTCCAAGACCATCCCACCGGGTTACCCCTGAGGTTGCAGGTCGGCATTGCGGACGCGGTTCCGAAGATGGTGGCGAGTGTTCTCCTGCAACCTGTTCTCGCCATGCCGGAACGCGTGACCTTAACCTGTATTGAAGGTTCCCCGGAGCGTCTTCTTGCCGCCCTCACATCGTATGAGGTGGATATTGTTTTCACAGATGTTCCCTGCACAGCCCATCCCGGAATCAAGGTTATCAGTCACCTTCTAACGCGATGTCCAGTCGTGATTTTGGGAACCCAAGAGCACGCGAGACGATACAGGAAGAACTTTCCACACTCTCTACGCGGAGCGCCGCTGCTTCTTCCCACACCGCAAGCCAATTTGCACCGATCCATGGAACAATGGTTATCCGAGCGCTCCATTACGCCTCAGATTATGGGGGAATTCGACGATCAAGCCCTTTTGCTTGAACTGGGCCAGGCTGGACTCGGACTTTTCCCCGTCCCGATCGCGATCGAACGCACGATCCGAAGCCGCTTTCCTGTCCATCGGGTTGGCGTCGTCACGGATATTCAGGAGTCGTTTTATGCGATTACCGTTGAACGCCGCATCGCGCATCCGGCGATCGCGGCTATCTGCAAGGAGCACATCCTTCCGTGATTGCAGCGGACCTCCCGTTGAAGGCGTCGATGCCTGAGGCGTAATCGGTCGCAACAGGAAACTCCCGTTTGGCCCATTGGCGGAAGGCGATCCACTTCACAACACTGAACATCGCTGGTTCTATCCCCATCTCCCGCTCCACCTACTGAATGTCAAAGCAGGTCGGCAAGAAGTTTCACCGCCATGACAATGAGCAGAACGGCGAAGCTGCGCCTTAATAGCGGAACAGGAAGGCGCTGCGCCAACCAGGCTCCCATCGGGGCGGTCATCATGCTGAATACCGCAATCCCGGCCAAAGCAGGCAGATAAACGAACCCTAGTGAATAATCCGGCAGGGTGGCCATGGAAACCCCATTCACAACGCTGCCAACCGTCCCGGAAAGGGCAATTAGAAAACCCAGGGCCGCCGAGGTTCCAATCGCCGTCCGCATCGGCGCGCCATTCCAAAGCAGCAAGGGAACCAACATACTCCCCCCCCCGATGCCTACCATGCTTGACAGGCACCCAATGAGCCCCGCCGCCACAGCGATTCCACTCCTCCCGCCCTGTGCCTGCCCGCCGAGTTCCCTCACCTTCACCAGCATCTGGAACGCTACAAAGAAAAGGAAGACGACAAACACCCACCGTAATGTCAGGGTCGACATCCTCGCCGCAAGCCAGGCTCCCGAAAGCGTCCCGGCAACAATCACCAGACTGAGTTGCCTGACGGTCGGCCAATTAACTCCCCCGTGTCCGTGATGCGCCCGCATGCTCGATAGGGAGGTGAAAACGATGCAAGCCAGGGATGTGCCAACAGCCAGGTGTTGCACCACATCAGGCAGGAACCCCAACCGGGCAAAAAGCATGCCCAGCACGGGCACAACAATGACGCCACCGCCGATACCCAGCACTCCGGCCAGCACCCCCGCAAAGGTTCCCAGCAGACAATACTCCAACCATTCCTGCATCGACACCCCTGTTAAGGTCTTTACTTGGTCGAATGGTCACGGCGCAGGAAATAGTTGGCCCACCCCGATGTGTTGGCCAACTGGTTTCGCCGGGGCGGCACATAGTTTGAACGCATCTCCTCCAGCGTGCCGTCACTCTTGTGCCGGTCATAAACCACGGCCCAGGCACAGCGCTTTGCGTCGGGGTACACTTCGCACATTCCCGCGGTACTGCCGCCACAGGGACCGTTGCGCTGGAATTTGGCGCATCCGCACATGGGACAGTAGAAGGCCATTTCCGCCAGCGCGCAGTCACCACAATCTTCGCATCCATACAACAGCATCTTGGTGCCATGTTCGACCTTGTGCGAGAGGCGGGCCAAGGCCGACTTATCGCCAATCAAGGTGTAGTACCGGGTCAGAAGTCGGGCGATGACTCGGTCACGCTCAAAGACCATCCGGTGGAAGAGTTTGGACAACTCGTAGCCGACCAGCCGTCGCCCTCGTTTGAGACCGGGCAGACTGTCAGCATCCGTCTCCGACGATGCATAATTCGCGGGGGCTGGGAAGGCGAAATACTCATCTTTCTGCGAGAAGGACACCTCGGGAATGAATTCCTGCCAGCGGGATTCAAGTTCGGCGGCACGGTTGATGATGAATCGGAAGTCTTCAGTCTTGAGAGCAAACCCGCCGATATGAACCCCGTTGAAGCCCATTCCCTTGAACATGGCCACCATCTTGGCCGCCCGCTCGAGACGCTTCGCCTTACCCTTGTCAGGATCCTTTGCCTCCTCCTCGACTACGCGCAGCAGTTCGTCTGTCACCACGCACCCGGGGACGAGACCGGCATTCATGGTCCGGGCCGCGCCTGCGCTGAGGACGTAGACATTTCCCAGCACGGGAGTGTTCAGGTTCCGGCTCCGCAGATAGCGTTTTACCTCCAGAAACTTACGCATGTCGTAGCCAAGCTGGGGAATGATGAAATCAGCCCCGGCGGCAACCTTCTTCTCCAACTTGATGAACTGGCCCATCAACTCCGCCTCGGTGGCCTTGAAAGGCGATACCGCCGCCGCCATCAGGAATTGGGTTTGGGGAAGGCGTATCGTGGTGCCCTTCTTGACGCCGGGAAGTTCAAGCCCGGCATTAAGCTCCTTGATGTAGCGGATGGCCTGAACCGAATCCAGGTCAAACACGCTGGCCGCATTACCCTCGAATCCACTGGCGGGATAGTCGCCGGTAATGACGAGCAGGTTATTCACTCCCGCTCGCGCGAGCGCCATCAGGCGGGATTCCATGGCATTGCGATTCATATCGCGGCAGGAAAAATGCACCAGCGCATCCATTCCCGTCTTAAGGATTTCAGGAGCCAGCGCATCCGGAATCATGGCCGTATTGCCACCGGGATTGTCCGTCAGGCTCACCGCATGGATTTTCGGCAGTTTCCCTGCAACCTCGCGGGCAAACATCATCGCCGCATCGACGCTGGCGCCTTCCTTTCCGCGACCGGGAACAAACTCACAGGTTACAACAAACTCACCACTGGCAAACGCTTCTTTCAGCATAGAATGGCTCCCCTGTTATGGATATACGAACGAACCCGAACGATACTACAATGAAAAATACAGTCCACACTATATTGCCTGTTCCGGTTGGTTTGAATTTGACGGCAAACGCCGTTAGCGCGAGCGGATGACGATTATTGGCGAATGTCCTCTCTTAAACAGGGACAGGCATCCCCTGCCCGAAAGGAAGGCTATGACCCGCGGCAATCGCTGTTTTCCGGCACTCGACAGGGACGCGTTGCGCCTCAGGGCGAATCATACTCTCACCCATCCGTGTTCACGGTACCAGCGTGCGGTTTCACGAAGTCCCTCCGCAGTCGTCTGGCGATGAACATAACCCAGGCGGATGCGGAGTTTGGAGGTGTCGAACGAACGATCTTTTGTAAAGAACGCCACGCGTCGCCGGTAAATCGGGGGAGACCAGCCAAAAGGCCGGCAAATCTCCTCGCATACTGAAGCGGCCCAGAAGAAAGGCCAGGCAGGAATACGGACAAGTCTGGCGGGGTTACCATATTCACGGCCAATGATCGATATGATGTCCGCCAGCGCCAGCGCCGCGGGATCACCGGCGATGAACACCTCGCCCTCGGCAGCGGGATGTGAGGCGGCGAGCAGGAAGATCTCGGTCAAGTCGTCCACATGGATCAGGTGGTAAAGCTGCCCCCGTCTGCTGCCCAGAATCGGAACAAAAGGCCAGGCCGCCATCTTGAAAATCTTGAGCAAACGCCGGTCGCCAGGCCCATAGATCGCGGCGGGGCGGATCACGGTAAAAGGCAGGTTGTGCGGCGGGGCGAACTCACGCAGCCACAGTTCGGCTTCGGCCTTTGTCTGCTGGTAGACATCGCCGGGGCTGAACCCATACTCCTCGTTGGCGGGGGGGTGTTCAATATGGCCATGAACCCCCACGGTCGAGACATGGACGAAGCGCTTGAACCCTGGCACCTTCAGCGCCGCACGGGCCAGCCGTTGCGTGCTGTCAACATGGACCTTGCGATAGGTTTCATCGTCAATGCCCGCTTCACGGTACGCCGCAGCGACATGGAATATGATTTCCACTCCCGCCACGGCCCGCTCCACGGTTCCGGGATCATAGACATCCCCCTCAACCCAGTCGACCGGTAGTCCTTGAAGGGCGTCGCGATGGGAGGAGGAACGCACAATGGCCCGCACGAGCGCGCCGCGTTCACAAAGTTTCCGGACCAGTACCGACCCCGTAAACCCGGTGGCTCCCGTGACAAGAACCCGTACTCCCTTTGGAAATGTTTCGTTGCCTTCCATGCAACCGATACCCTATTGAGAAACGACCTGCCTTGTCAATCGCGCTTAACCTCCGCTTGACTTGCCCTGCTGTATCATGCGATTTTCCGGACATGCACCTTGAAATTGCAGGACAGGACCGGGTGGCCGATATTGGCGCGGAGCTTACCCGCCGCGCAACCCGCCACCAAGGCCCGATCTCCCGCTGGGCCGCAACGGATTCCGCCCTTTGCCTCAAGACCGCGCAGGATCGCGAAGAGTACATGGCGCACTATTGCTGACTGCTCCGGCTGAGGGGTGCCCTCAGTACTGAAGCTTTCCCGATCCCCGGTAAACCCGGCGCCGTGGGAACCCTGCTCCGACGGGTCAAGGCGTTCCTCTGGAGGTTACTCCGCTACCAGCATGACCGCATGGCGTTCCAGCAGAACACCATCAATGAGCTTGTCGTCAGTGCCGTCGACTTCCAGCGCGACGCCACACAGCACTCCCTGGCATTACTCGAACGGCGAATCCGCGACCTTGAATCCGAAGTGGCCAAACTGCGGGGGACACCCCCTTCGTGAACCCGGGGAGCATCCATCAACTTGTGGCTGGCTATGCCGGCGGCGACGCCATCTCGCATGAGGCCCTGGTCATCCGTGGCCTTTGCCGTGAACTGGGTTATGCCTCGGAGATCTATGCCCCCGCCGACCGGATTGCGCCCGACAAGCTGACCGAATGCCTGCCTTTGAATGCCTGCCGGCAGCAGGCGTCGGATGTGGTCATAGGCCATTACTCCATCTCTTCGCCCGCCACCGGCGCCTTCCTCTCCTCCCCCGCGAAGAAGGTGCTCATCTATCACAACATCACCCCGCCAGAATTCTTCACTGCCTTTGATTCCGGCGTTGCCGATCAACTCCGGGAAGCCCGACAGGGCTTGAGGGACCTGGTGTCGCGGGTGGATGCCGTGTGGGCGGACTCCGCCTTCAACGCCGGAGAGTTGACAGAACACGGGGCGCGTAACCCCAGGGTCTTTCCCCTCCTCTTCCAGCCGCGGGAACTTGATGTCGCCCCCGATCCGGCTGTCCTTGAAAAATTCGCTGTCCCCATGCGAAACCTGCTTTTCGTGGGCCGGATCGCCCCGAATAAGTGCATTGAGGAGCTCATCACCGCCTTTGCCTGGTTCCACCGCAATATCGAGCCGCAGAGCCGTCTCCTGATCGTCGGGTCTGAACGCAGTGCCCCCTCCTACTACACCATGCTGAAGATGTATGCCGCGGAACTGGAACTCGACACGGTGTTCTTTGAACGCTTTGCCTCACCCGCCGGGCTCTCGGCCTATTACCAGATCGCGGATCTATTCGCCACCCCCAGCAGGCATGAGGGCTATTGCCTTCCCCTCGTCGAAGCCATGCACAAGGGCGTGCCGGTGATCGCCCGCCGGACCGGAGGAACCCCGGAAGCCATGGGGAACGCGGGAATCCTGGTGGATGAGTTCAGGCCGGAGGAACTGGCGGAACTGTTCGGCATGCTCTGCCATGACCCTTCGCTACGCGAAACCGTCCTGGCCTCGCAACGGCAACGCATGGATCAAGTGCTGAACCGACCGGTGCGCGAGGAGTTTCAGGCGCTGCTGGCCAACGTCCTGCCTGCCTGATCTGGATCGGGGCTTACTCGAGACGAGTCAACCCCACGCTGCGAATACGAATGTCGGCAGCACGCAGAAATTCAAAAGCCAGGAAAAACGGGAGGTTTGTTTTTTGCTCGAAAACGGCAACTGCCCTCTTCCCTTTCACGGCGAGAACCCAGCCCCCTTCCTCCTGACCAGACCACCGGAGATTGAACCGTCCCAGAACCGTTCCGGAAGGGGCCGGGGAATCGAACACCAATTCAAGGGAATACCGACCTGCCTCCAGAGGAAGCTTCGGACCGTAGAACACAATGGAATCAGGCTCATAGGCCGCCCTGAGCGTAACAGACTCCCCCGCCGGATCCGTATAACCGGCATGAAAGAAATTGGATGCCGGAAGTTCAATGCGCTGCCCAGGCTGCGGACTCCTCCAGTCACCTGCCATTAACAACGCCATGTCGAGGTCGACCGACCCGCCCTCCCAGGCCACAAGGGCGCCGACCGAGCCAGCCGTGGAACCGGCCGGCACATCAGTCTTGCTCCATATCCAGTCATCGGAACTGACTTCCACCGACAACGGAGCATTGGTCACCCCGTTCAGGATATTGGAGACACGTAGCCGGCCATGACCGCGTGCCCGGAGGCTCCATCCCAAAGGCCGGCTCATTCCGACCAGTGAAGGTGAGAGGAAGGCATTCTGACCGCGTGCGGACAGGGTCGCATGATCGGGTAACTGTCCGCCCCGGGGATGACTGGGAAACGATTCCACCAATTGTTCGAACTCGAACCGCCGAGCAGGAAAAAACACTTTCATGAAATCCACTGCTGGCCTGTTCGTCTCCGCCTGGTCAGCCGGCAGGATCTTAAACGCCCACATGGCCGCATCCTTCCCGATGCCTTTCAGGCGGGAATGGTTCGAAAGCGCCTGAAGCGTTAGCCCGACGGGGAAGGGAGATACTTTTTCAGGAAAACAGTCCTCATGCAGCACAAGATAGCCGACTCCCCGGTTCAACAGGAAGTCAAGCTGATCCTCGGAAATGGCGCCGACATTCATGCTTTCCAGCGGTTGGAAGACTGACTCCAGATAGGAACGGCGCACCGACCCGCCGTATCCGTTCACCATCCGCAACCCGTACAGGGAAATGTAATACTCGTTCAGCGAATCATAATGCGAATCACCCGGCCAAATCGGCAATGAGAGCAGGTGCGGCCTGGCATTGCCCGACGCCTCCGCGTCCAGAGCGATGGCCTGGAAAGCCCCCTGCTCGCGGTCCAGCATGCAGATTGTCGGACGGATGCGGAACCCGTAGTCCAGCAACATAGGCACGACCAACGCCAACCCCAGGCCGGTCCTCCACCGACGG
>CAYOQM010000107.1:0-8725 GCA_964406065.1 uncultured Verrucomicrobiota bacterium | reverse complement strand
TTCGGTTCCGTCGGCGGTCCGAAATGGGAGCCCCTTCCGCCGGCCCTGCAACCCGAACGGGCCGCCCTGCTCCCCCTGCGCAAGCACTTCAGCCTCTTCTGCAACCTGCGCCCGGCGAAACTCCCGGCCTCCATGCTGGCCTGCTGCCCCCTGCGACCCGAACTCTGTCCCGACGGCTTCGACATTCTCTGCGTGCGGGAACTGACCGGCGACATCTATTTCGGCCAGCCCAAGGGACGCGACGGAACGGGTCCGGATGAGCGCGCTTTCGACACCATGGTGTATACCCGCCGCGAAATCGAGCGCGTCGCCCATGTGGCCTTTCAATCCGCCCGCCTGCGGAGGCGTAAAGTCACCTCCGTGGACAAGGCCAATGTCCTCACCACCATGGTCCTGTGGCGTGAAGTCGTGAACGAAGTCGCCCGCGCCTACACCGATGTGACGCTGCAGCACATGTATGTCGACAACACGGCCATGCAACTGGTGCGCTGCCCCCAGCAGTTCGATGTGCTGCTGTGCGGCAACATGTTCGGCGACATCATCAGCGACGAGTGCGCCATGTTGGCAGGATCGCTCGGCATGCTGCCCTCGGCCAGCCTGAATGAAGCCGGGTTCGGCCTCTATGAACCGGCAGGCGGCTCCGCCCCGGACATCGCCGGACAAAACATCGCCAACCCCATTGCCCAGATCCTCTCGGCGGCCATGATGCTGCGCCATTCCCTGAAGCGGGAGGACGCCGCCCTGGCGGTCGAACAGGCGGTCGAGTCCGTACTGGCAACAGGATTGCGGACCCGGGATATCGCCCGCGAGCCGGGACAAACGGTGGTGGGCACCACCGGAATGGGCAGGGCCATTGCCGATGCCGTCCGGAGTTAAGTCCCGACCGCGTCAACCTCGATCTCAAAATCCAGATCCTGCCGGCAGATGTCGGCTTCGGCGATGGCCAGTGATCCCGGCGTGATGCCCCGGAAAGACAACCACTGATCCATCAGCGGACGATCGGCCAGACGCTTGAAATAGGCTATGCCCCGGGTCACATCACTCCACCCCATGCCCCGCGAAGCCAGCAGGGCCTCGACCACGCGTAATGTGAGGTCAATCTGGGCGCCGGGATTTCCGGCATGTGCCGTCCGGCCTTCGCGGTCAATGCTCGCGGTTCCTGAAACGAGCAGCTGCCTCCCCTGCGTATGAGATAGTTCAACGGCACGACTGAAGGAACTGCGGTAATTCAAGGCGGAGTCCTGCAACGGGGAAGCAACCCCCTGAACGCCACGCCTACCGCCGCGGGACGCGACAGCCAGCAAGTCACAACTCAGTGCGCTCCCATGACTGTTCCCGGCGCCGATTCCGGTGCTGGCGGGAATGAGCCCGTTCAAGACGCCGCGCTCGCGGTAGAATCCGGTTCGCACGGCGTTGAATCCATCATACCACTCCAGGAGATGATCCAGGTAGAACCAGGTCCTCACGGTATCGGTGAACTGGAAGCCGGCTTCGTTCAGCATGGACTCGGCCGAGGCCAGCACCTCGCGGGTTTGTTCCTCTCGCGACGCCGACAGGGATGCCGGAATGACGCCCGCCAGCCGGCAAACCCGTACGGCATCATCCTCGAAAACGAAGCCTCTTCCCGTCCCATGCCTAACCACCTGCACCGGCTCTGCGCCGACCACCGCAAAGGCCTGCAGGGATACCGGTGACTGTCCGGAGCGGGAGGAGTCGCCTTGGAACCATGAAATCCCCTGATGTCCAGAGGGGAACATATCCTCCAAGCCTTCCTGGTCCTGAAGCCCGCCGAACACAAAGAGGCTCAAGGGCCGGGCCTGCTGCCGGTCCAACTCTTCCCTGAGCCGCCGGGCACATTGCCGGACATCCTCCCCGCAGACGGTAATCGCAACCTCTTTGCCGGGTGTTGTCATTTCGATTTCGGCTTGCCTCCGGCAGGTGTCGTGTCCGGCTTGGGATCCGGTTGCTTCAGTATCGGGCTCTCGATGATCCTGTACGCCACCGCAGGAGCGAGCAAGGTCACGGGACGGTTAACCATGACCGGTTTGACCGGCGCATTTGTCGAGGCTGCATTTGAGACCCCCGTCATCCGGTTCGTGGTTCCCGCCGCCTTCGCCGGAGTGTTGGTGGCAATACCGGCCGACTCCCGGGATTCCCTCTCCCGGGCCGCCCGTGCGGCCATGCGGCTCACCTCCTCCGGTGTCGCCTCGCGTTCAACCTGCATCGTGCCGGTGAACACCAGATTCCCCTGCCGGTTGGTTTCAGTCAGGCTCTCCGCCTTGATCGCCACCATGACGGAATCCTTCTTCGGAGGAATGACGGTATTGCCGAACGTGATGCCCTTCGGCCCCTCGACCAGTTGAAGGCGGACGGCTCCGTGATAGCCCGGACTCCTCTTCACCTTGACGGGAATCTCGACACTCCGTCCCACGGGCAGGTCAACGATCCCGTTCGTCGGCACCACGGGAGTCAGGCTAAACGGGGCACTCCCTGGCAAAACCAGCACGGTTTCCTCCTGAAAAGGATAGAGGTGCTGGTAGAGAAACGCCTGCATGAGGTTCTCCGCTGGCAATGCCTGGCGGGTGACGGTCTTTCCCCCTATCACTGCTGTCCCAACCACCTGGGGCGCCAGATGGCCGGAGGTTCTGCCGCTGGAGGTTAGAGTTACCGTCACCTTATCCATGCCGGCGGGAAGGATCGCTCCGTCAAGGGTCAGATCACCTGCCGGATCCTGCAAGGCCAGCCCGATCGCTCCGGCAAAACCATTACGCCGGATGGCCTGGAGGGTGATGACCGCCGACCCTCCCTGCGCCATCATCACCGCGGCCGGCGTGATGCGTAAATCGAACTCCTGCCGCGGAGCTCCCACATAGAGGCGATAGGCATAATCAGCCCCGCCCCTTCCCTGGGCGTCACTGATCACCACCGTGTAGGAGTCCTCCTCCGGAAGCGTGAACAGGAGCGCGGAATCAGCCTGGTGCGTGAGATACCCCTCCCCCCTGTCCTTGACATCATCGTTCTCGGCCAGTTTCCTGCCGCGGCGGCCCAACAGCGTCACACGGGAATCCAGAGGAGATCCCAGCCGCCGGGCCAGAACCTCGATACTGATGCGGTCGTCGCGTTTTCCGCGAAACCGGTAATAGTGTTTTTCGCCCGGAGAACGGAGGCACGCGTTGATCAACACCGGCATCACAACCGGGCGCGCTTTCGCGGCCTTGAAGGCCGGCTGGGGCACGATCAGTTCCGGGACATCCCCGACGGCAAACAGAATTGGATTCGAGAGCACCCCGTTGTTGGTTGCCATCAGATGCCGGCAGGCCGGCACCCTGGAGTCCACCGGCACAGACAGGGAGTCCCCGGCCAGATTCACACCCGCGAGACAGACCGGTACCGGATTGGAGGCCAGTTGCGCCCCGAGCGGAAAGATTCCGGTAATGAACGGCAGTTCACCGATCCTCATCCGGTAGACAAAATCCTCCCGCCCGCGGTAAAGGGTATCGCGGATGGACACTTTGTATTCGCCATCCTCGGGCACATTGAATATCAGCACGGGGTCCTGGTTGAAGCGGAAATCATCGGCGACGGCGAGCTCGTGCCCGCTGGCATCGTGGAGGGTTATGATGGCCTGGAACCAGCCTGGCACCCCGTCGGCGATATAGGGCAACAGGGCGCGGGCGGACACCTCGACAACCAGGTGCTGACCCTTGACCGCGTGGAACTTAAACCAATCCACATCCCCGGGCATGATCCGCCCCTGGGCCAGCACCGGCAGGGAGGGAAGCGGTGTCGCGGCGGCAGGCTTGTTGTTGGGCTCATTCTCAAGCACTTCAGGCAACTGGCCGACTTGGAAGACCAGCTTGTTTGAAATCTCGTTGGTCGTTGCCAGGCAAAGATCACGCAGGCCGGGCTCGGCATCAGCGGCCATCGTGATCTTCACGGAAACAATCTCGTCAATCGCGGCCTCGTTCTTCTTTTTATTTTTCTTCTTGGGGTCCATCTGGCCTTCATTGGGGTCCCTGGAGTCGATGACCTCGGCTACGACGCCTGACCCGGAGACCAAGGCCGTCTTCGATCCGTAGACATTTTCCCCGCCGATCCTGACCGTCACCGAGGTGGCCTGCCTGCCACCTGCGGGGAATACATAACCGATATGGGCCGATTTCCCGGCCGCGGTCGCCGGAAGGGAACTGGCGGAGAGCAGCATGATGGCTCCCGCGATGCGGGGCAACAGGGCTTTCACATGATCTCCTTCAACAGGCCGCCGGTTTCCTTCGCGGGAATTTCATGATTCGCCAGAGGGGAGACCGCCACCTCAATCCCTTGCGGCGTCACCAGCTTGGCCGCGGGATCAATTCCCAGGAGTTCCAGCATGCTCCCGATCAAGTCCCAGGGATAAACGGGCCGCTCAATAACCGTCTCGCCGCGTTCATCCGTCTTGCCGACCACCGTGCCGCCGCGGAACCCGCCGCCAGCGACCAAGGCCGAAAAGGCTTTGCCGTAATGCCCGCGTCCCCCGTCCCACGGCGCCTCCCACTGGATCTTCGGGGTGCGCCCGAATTCCCCGCTCACCCAGACGATCGTGCTTTCCAGCAGTCCCATGCTGGACAGATCCTGCAACAGCGCCGACACCCCCTGATCAAGCTCAGGGAGTTTCCGGTTCATTTCCTGGAAGTGCTTCTTGTGGGTATCCCAACCCTGGTGGTTGATCGTGACGAAAGGGACACCGCGCTCCACCAGACGCCGGGCCAGCAGGCAGGACTGCCCGAATCTTGACCGGCCATACCGGTCGCGGGTTTCAGGCTTCTCCTCCGTCAGGGCAAAGGATTTTCCCGTGGGGCCGAAGATCATGTCATAGGCCTGTTCCCGGTTCGTCTCCACGCTCTGGACCACGGGATTTCCGGCCAGGGTTGCGGCCAATCCATTGAGCCGGCTCAACAGGACGCGGCGATCCCGCTGGCGCTGATCGGAGATGGTTTCGGACACAATCCCCTCGACCGCGAAGGGATCACGGCTGGGATCGCCCCCGGTGGAAAACGGCTTGTACTTCGACCCCAGGAAGCCAGCCTCTGAAAACCGTCCCTGCGGGTTTGTCACCGTGATGTAGGGAGGCAGCAGTCCCTTGTAGCCGCCGTTGTAGCCTTTGAAATACGATACGATGGAGCCGAGTCCCGGGCAGACGGGACCGCCATCGGACTTGCGTCCTGTCTGAACAATGTAGGCGGCCGTCTCATGCCCGTTATTGTGATGAGTCATCCCCCGCAACAGGGCGTACTGATCGGCCATGTTTGCCAATCTCGGGAGCAGTTGGCTGATCTCAATTCCCGCCACATTGGTTGCGAGGGGCTTGGTCAGCGGCCCGCAATAATCATTTCCGGCGCCGGGTTTCGGGTCGAACGTATCCAGATGTGAAGGCCCGCCCCAGAGCCAGATCTGGATGACCGACTTTGCCCTGCCCCGACGCGTTGCCGGAACCGGTGTGGCGGCCTCGGCGCCCTGAGCCTTGAGCGTCAAGCCACGCGCCAGCAAGAGCCCTGTGAGACCAAGCGCCCCGGACTCCAGGAAAGCCCGCCGGGTTATCGCATCCACAGCGCCGGTATTCTTGTTGTTCATGGGGGTCCTTCCGCGATCCTAATGTTTCACCAGAAACTCCGTCGTATTAATCAACGCCCAGGCCAGGTCGCACACCGCCTCGGAGGGACTCCGCTTTGAATCCGCCAGATATTCCCGGGCGGCCTGCCGCTCCTGTTCCCGGGGCAAACGCGACAGGATCCGCAGGTACAGCTCGTCCACAAGCCCGGGATTTTCCCCGGCAGATTTCAACTCGAAAGGCTTTTTCAATCCCCCGACGACCTGATTCTCCGCCTTCGCCCTGCCCTTGCCATCCGGTTTGGGATTCCGGGATGGGGCGGGATCGGGCTTTTTACGGGAGGGCGCCGCAAGTTTTTTCAACTCCGGACTCCGCTCGATCTTCTTCTGGATGTGGCTGGAGTTCAGAAGATGCTGGGCTTGAAACACGGAAGGCAGCGAGGTCCGTTCCGACTCAAAGGACGTGTTGCGGGGGGGGCGCCCGAACAACTCCAGAAAAGGAAGTTCGATGCTCCCATCGGCCAGTTCAATCGCCCGCTGGTCATCCGGCAGGAAGGTGAACGGTTCAGGAATGCTGCTGGTGTATTTCTCCCCCGTCCCCGTAATCTGGTTGATCGCATCGAGAAGGACTTCCGCGTCCAACCGGCGGGCACGGTAATGGGAAAATCCCTCCTCATCGGAGGCGTTCCAGGCGTTTGGCAGGGAAGAGGCCTGATAGGTTGAGGAGTTCAGGATCAGGCGGTAGAGGTGCTTGAGGTCATACTTGTGGCTGACCAGCTCCCGTCCAAGATAGTCAAGGAGTTCCGGACTCCAGGGAGGGTTGGAGGCACGCATGTCGTCGGGCTCCTGCACCAGTCCGCGCCCCATCAGCCAGAACCAGATGCGATTGACCATGCAGCGGGCAAACCAGGGATTATCCGGTGCGGTCAGCCAGTCGGCAAACATGAGGCGCGGATCCTGATCGGCGGGAATCTTGAAAAGCCGCCCGTCCGGCGTCCGGGGAATCACAGGCCTCCCGGTTGCGGCATTCGTCAGGATCCCGTCCGGATTGAAGAAGACGATTTCCTCCTTCCATTCATCCGTGCCCTTGTACCCGATCTTCGAGAAGAAGGCCGACACGCCCAGAATCTGCTCCGGGGTAAAATCCGTCCCGTTAAGCCGCACCCCCATGAACAGCAACACCACATTCTCGGCGATCTGCTGGGGCATTCGTCCCTGGAAAGCTCTGTAGAAATTGGATGGTGGAGATCTGAAATTACTACCAGAAGAGGTCAGCAATTCCCTTACAAACTGATCATACGCTTTATTCTGCCTTAAGCTGTCACGCACCCAGCGATCATACCCCTGGACCGCATTGGGCCAGAGATTGCTGGGAAACTCCGCCTTGATCCGGAGCAGGTCGCCCCACTTGAGTCCCCCATAGGCGGCGAACTCGTCCCGCGCCAGCAAGGCGTCGATTACTGCGGCCCGCTTGTCGGGATGCCGGTCGTCCAGGAACTTCAGGACTTCCCCGGCAGACGGGAGCGTGCCGATGACATCGAGGAAGACCCGCCGGATGAAGACCTCGTCCGGACAAAGGCCTGACGGCGGGAAGCCCTTTTCCCGCAAGGTTGAAACGACCAGATCATCAATCCTGTTATGCCCCGGCGGCAGCGTATACAGGCTCTCCGGCACAGACCCGTCCGGGCCGGCGGAACCGGCTCCGACAAGACCGCAGCACAGGCAGGCGAAGACAACAACACGCCGCGTGGCGCAATTCAGGGCGGAAAGCTTCATCATATTATTCTCAGGAATCCCATCGGCTTATATGAATAACGCTAAAGTCGATTGATTATTGTGAAGATAATGAAATAACTTAAATGATGATAGCAATCTCTGCTATCTGACCTGTTCTGAAATACCGCCGTGACAGCATGCGCGGCCTTGCGGAATGTCGCCCTCCCAACGGGATCGCCTGGCGCTTGTTCCCCGCTTGTTCCCCGATAGTGATTGATATTTGATGTTTTTTGGCGCTGTGATATTGTCGGCCGTTATGACAAAGCGGCACATCAAGAAGTCACTCCGCACGAAGCCGGACAGCCACGTGTTGGACGGTTACGTCAGCAAGGGACGCGAAATCATTGACCTGGAGATTGAGGGGCTTGAAAAGGTCAAAGCCCGGCTCAATTCCGGGTTTGGGAATGCCGTCGCCATGATCATTCAGGCCACCCGGGCAGGCGGAAAGGTTGTCGTCACGGGAGTCGGAAAGAACCTCCATATCGGGGAAAAGATATCGGCCACCCTGGCCAGCACGGGCACCACCAGCGTCATGCTTAACCCCATTCAGGCGATGCACGGCGACCTTGGCATTCTCGCCTCCCATGATGTGCTTCTCGCACTCAGTTACAGCGGGGAATCGGAGGAGATTCTCAACCTTCTTCCGCTGGTTCGCCGGTTCGGCGTCAAAGTCATCTCACTGACCGGAAAACTCCACAGCGCCATGGCCAAACTGAGCGACGAAGTGATTTCCGTTACCGTGGATCGCGAGGCCTGTCCCTTCAACATGGCGCCGACCACCAGCACCACGGCCACCCTGGCTGTGGGGGACGCCCTGGCGATGGTGCTATTGAAAGCCCGTGGCTTCAAGATCGAGGATTACGCCATGAGGCATCCTGCCGGAGCTATCGGACGCACCCTGCTGCTCCATGTTTCCGACATGATGCGGAAGGCCGACCGGGTGGCCTCTGTCCGCACCGGCGCCAAGGTCAAGGATGCGATTCTGGCCATGACCAAGGCGCGCACCGGATCGGCCGGTATTCTGGACAAGGCGGGGCGGGTTGTCGGGATTTTCACCGACGGGGATCTGCGCCGTCATCTGCCGCAGCACCCGGACATTGTCAATATGCCGGTGCTGGCCCTCATGACGAAGGGCCCCGTTACGGTCAGGCAGGATTGCCTGGCGGCGGAGGTTTTGAGGATCTTTGAAAAGCATAATATTGATGACCTGCTGGTTGTCGACAAACAGCACCGGTTGGTCGGCGCGGTGGATATTCAGGATCTGCCCAAGTTGAAAATCATGTAATCCAGGAAGGATCCCCAGACATGGCTGAGATGTCCCTGTTCCAAGCGGTGATTCTCGGTATCGTCGAGGGCGTCACCG
>CAYOQM010000106.1:0-8791 GCA_964406065.1 uncultured Verrucomicrobiota bacterium | reverse complement strand
GCTCTGTGGCTTCGGGGCACAGACGCCTGCGCATGCTTGTCACCGGGCAATAGGGCGGCGGAGAGGTCAGGCCATGGACGACCTCCCAGCAAGGGCGGCCTATCATGTTGGTGGAAGGTTTCGAAAGCAGTACCTCAGCCGTGCGGTTGCACTGCAGAATCTGCTGGTTCGCATCCAGTATCAAAATGGCGTCATTGACGGCATCGAATGTATTCTGCCAGCGCACGGACGCCTCCTTGATCGCTTTCTGTGCCTCCCGCTGCTTCCGGTGTTCCCCGGCCTCCCGCAACTCGCGTTCGATGGCGGGAATCAATCTTGCGGGATTGTCCTTCATTATATAGTCATTGGCCCCCGCCTGCATGGCGTTGACGGCGATATCCTCTCCCACGGTTCCGGAAACAAGGAGAAAAGGAAGATTGTCGTCGTGCGCCTTGACCACCTGCAGGGCCGACAGGCCGTTGAATTGAGGCATGGAGTAATCGCTTATGACGATGTCCCATGTCTGCCGGCGCAATGCCGCCTGCAACCCGGCCGAGGAATCCACCCGTTCCCATGTCAGGTCATAATGACCCTGCCTTAATACCCGGACCAGCAGGGCGGCGTCGTCCGCGTTATCTTCCACGATCAGAACGCGTAAGGGTTGGGCTGGCATGGCGCCTCGTCAGGAGGTGAGGGTTGGCGGGGTCTCATTGAGCACGAGCCAGTAAAGCTGCAGTTGCCGTGCGGCCTCGATGAACTGGTCAAAATCAACCGGCTTGCGGACATAACTGTTACAGCCGAGTTTATACCCCTCCACCACATCCTGATCATGCATGGAGGAGGTCAGGATCACCACCGGCAGGGCTTTAGTGCGTTCATCGGTGCGGATCCTCCGCAACACTTCCAACCCATCCACCTTGGGCAGTTTCAGATCCAGCAGGACCACAGTCGGCACCAGTGGCGGGCGCCCGCCGGAGCCAAACAGATAGTCCAACGCCTCCTGGCCGTCGTGGGCCACGATGACCTCGTTGATGATGTTGCCGTGGCGCAACCCGCGCAAGGTCAGCACTTCGTCGTCCGGGTTATCTTCCACCAGCAGGATATGTTTCGGTGTGGTTATCATGATTGCTCCCGTTCCGATAGTGTTCTCCTATCTGTCATAAAACAGGGGGATGACTCAAGGGAAAAGAAAAAAGTCGCTCCCCGGCCGACGGCTCCCTCGGCCCGGATAGTGCCTCCGTGGCGGTGGATGATCCGGGCCACGGTGGCCAGACCGATGCCGGTGCCGGGGAACTCATCCTGCCGGTGCAGGCGCTGGAAGGCGCCGAACAACTTGTCGGCATAGGCCATGTCAAACCCCGCGCCATTATCGCGGATGAAGAAGAGGGCGGGAGAGGAATGCTGCGGGTCTGCGTCCTGACCGAACTCAATCCGGGCCTGTGTCATCCTGGCGGTGAATTTCCAGGCATTGCCCAGGAGGTTCTCGAGCGCGATGCGCACGAGATTAGGGTCGGCCGCGGTGTGGAGAAGGTCAGCCACCTGCACCTCCACCTGGCGTTGGGGGTCACTTTCCTGCAACGCCTTCACGATACTGCGTGCCATGGCACTCAGGTCCACGGGTTCCTTCCGCAGGGAAGCCCGGCTGATCCGGGAGAGCGTCAGCATATCGTCAATCAACTGTCCCATCCGCTTGGCCGCCGAGCGGATACGTTTCAGGTAATCCTGCCCCTCGGCATTCAGTTGTTTTTCATAATCCTGAAGCAGGGCGTGGCTGAACCCGTCCACGGCCCGCAAGGGTGCGCGAAGATCGTGGGAAACGGAATAACTGAAGGCCTCCAGCTCCTTGTTCGCCGCTTCCAGCTGCGCCGTGCGCTCGCGAACACGCTGTTCCAGTTCGGCGCTCAGTTTGCGCAGGCCCTCCTCGGCCTGCTCCCGCTCGGTAATCTGCTTCTGAAGCGACTCCGCCATCACGTTGAAAGCCAGGCCCAGGCGGGTCAATTCACTTCCATGCTTGCGCATCCTGACCCTCGCGCCGAGGTTGCCGGCCGCCAATTGGTCGGTCGCCTGAATCAACTCCTTTACGGGGAGCACAACAAAGGCGCGACCGCCGATCCAGGCCGCCGCGAGGGCCAGCATCGACACGCAGAGCAATACCGTCAGATCCACCTTAAGGCGGGTCTTGACATGCGCCACGGCGACTTCGCGCGGGATGCCCACGGCCACATGAAAGGCCCGGGTCACCCCGCCCTCCTCGGAGAAGGCGTAGATGCGCCAAACGCCGTCCAATCCCTGTATTTCCGTGGTGCCGTGCGCTATGGTTTGGACATGCTGAACTAGTGGGGTATCGGGGAAACTCCGGCCAATCCATTGTGCCGGATCGCTGCTCCTGGCCAGCACGGTTCCATTCCGGTCAAATACGGTGAGAACCGCCCCTTCCGGAAGGTTCTTCATGTTCAGTTTCGAGGTGAGCCACAGCAGGTCAAGCGCGACATAGAGCACGCGGTTCAACTTGCCGTCCGCCGAGTATAGCGGATAACCGAAGTTGATGGATTGTTTCTTCGTAAGTCGGCCGATTTGATATTCGCCGGCGGCCATATTGTGAGTGGTGACGACCTGCTTGAACCAGGACCGGTCAGCGGCGCTCTGGCCCGGCGGGAACGGCATGGCGCTGGCAACGTGGACTCCGTCGGCCCGCACCAGACCGAAGTTGTCATACTGGGGATACTGGGGAAGCAGGTTGGACAGCAACCGGTTACAGGCGGTAAAGTCATCGCCGCTCAATTCCGGCAGGGTGGCCAACGCCAGAAGCACCTGCCTGATGCCTTCCACTTCCTGCCCCAAGAGCGTGGCAGTCGCCTCAGCCAGCCCGAGGGCGTCCTTCTGGACCAGTTCAGTGTGAATGCGCTTTTCGTTGGAGGTGAAAAGATAGATGATCCCCAATGCTGGCAGCACTGCCAGCAGGACCAAGGCCATCAACCGTCCTCTAAGGCCTATTGTCAATCCAGCCTCTCCTCTCGATGCAATCGGGCGTGCCGCACGCGGGAATGAGGGTCCGGCTCGTGGGACGCTCAGGTTGCCCGGATTGTAGCGATTCCGGTTGAGGAGTCAAATCCGGAAACCACAAGCACGTCCCTATGTCCCCCAAGAGATACACTCCCCCGGGAACGTGCCCACTGCCGTTGACGCCTCATTAGCCGTCCAGCCACGGCCGTTCGACGGCGAGCAGCTCGTCGAAGCAGGCGCGGATACGCGCCGGAGTGGCGCTGGCGGCGGTGGTCGGGTCTATGGCGCAGGCGAGATAGGCCTTATTCATATCCTTCTCCAGCACCGCGTCAGAAGCCAGGGTCTGCATGTCGGCCATGCCGCGGCAAAGAGCCGCGAGGTGGATCGGCAAATCGCCGACTACCTGCGGGTGAATGCCGGTGCGGTCGCAGGTGCATGGCACCTCGACGCAGTAGCCCTCGGGCAGGTTGCGGATCATCCCGCGGTTGAGCACGTTGAGATGCATTCGGTAGAGTTCGCCGGTCTCCATCGCGTGCATGATGTGGACGCCGTACTCGAACGAGCGCGTGGTCTCCAGCGGACGCCGACCGTCTAGTTCCTTGATCAGGTCGGACTCCGAGGTCCAGCGCGCGGCGGTGGCGCCGTTAGTCGCCGAGGTGCGACGTTCCTTCAGGTTCAACGCCTGGCGGTCGGCGGCGTGCGGGGCGAAGTAGGGCAGATACTCGCAGCAGTGACCGGACGATTCGGTGGTGAAGTGTCCGAAATGTTTCAGCAGTTCGAACTGCACTGCGCGTTCGCGGTAGACCGCGGGGTCCTCGCCTGCCTTGAGCAAATCGGGATAGGCGTCGCGGCCGTCCAGGTATTCCAGGCGCAGGAACCAGTCCATGTGGTTGACCCCGGCTGCGGTGTAGCGCAGGGCGTGGTGCGGCACCTTCAGCCAGCGGGCGATGTCCCGGATGGCGTACTGGATGTTGTGGCACAGGCCGATCGTGGTTACCTTGGGGCAGGCCAAACTCATGATCCGGGTCAACATCGCCATCGGATTGACGTAGTTGAGGATCGTTGCGCCGGGCGAACGCCGTTCAAGGTCCTGTCCGATGGCGATCAGTTCGGGGGCGGTGCGCAGGGTGCGGAAGACACCGCCGATACCGCAGGTATCGCCGACCCACTGCTCGATACCGTACTTCTGCGGGATGGCGATCTCGTGGTGGTAAGGCACACCCTGATAAGCCGGGCCACCTTGAGCGAAGGAGGTCATCACGTAGTCGGCGCCGTCGAGGACCCCGCCGCGCCAGTCCCTGGCGGTGGTAATGCG
Source organism: uncultured Verrucomicrobiota bacterium (assembly GCA_964406065.1). GTDB lineage: Bacteria > Verrucomicrobiota > Kiritimatiellia > CAIKKV01 > CAITUY01 > JAABPW01. The sequence goes on along the minus strand of CAYOQM010000106.1, from coordinate 4,494 downwards.
GGTCGGCGCCTTCCAGTGCGCGACCAGTTTGTGGGCGTAGGCCTCCACCGGGTCGAGATGCGACGGGTTGATGTCAACCAGGCAGATCTCGGCATCGCGCAGTTCGGGAAAGGTCATGATGTCGGCGAGCGACCGGTGGCCGAAGCCGCTGCCAGCCCCGATGAATACGATTTTGATCACGTCAATCCTTCCGGCGCCAGCATGGCGCCCGCTGTATTTAATGGAGAAGAAATCGCTTTAAGGAATCATGTGTGATGGGTCACCAACTGTTCCACCACGTCTTCCCATTCCTTCGTGCGTTCGTTCTCGGCGGCGAGAAATAGAATGCCGACGGAAAAGAGGCCGTCCTCTTCTGCTTTATTCCGAACCCACAGGACCTGTCCGAGGAGACGAAATACCCGAAGGGGGCGCCTCAAACGTATCATGACTTCCACGATGGCGCCTTTAGGAGGGGTCCTATAGGTGTCGAGGCGAACACCACTCACGGAAAGATCCGTCATGAGACAGGAAACGCTATAATTCTCCAGTTTCGGGTATTGAGGAGTGGATTGAGTCGTCAGAATGACTTCTTCCACTTCATCCGCTCTTGGATCTATGCGACGTTCTGACATAGTAATCTCGCTATAAGATGGATTTAATCTACCTCCAGCGCATCCTTGTTATATATAGTCCACCTGGTAGTACAATACCATGTCCTCATCCCCGATATTCTCCATGGTTATTTTCTGCCTGCTTGAAGCCTCGTTTTCATGGTGGAGATCATGCGGAAAGCTGGCGAGAAGGTCAAGATCGGGAGTAACCCCGCTCCACGTGTCCTTGGAGCAGAGTCGCCGATGACAGGAGGCTTCTATCATCACCGTCCTACTCCTGTTCTGGCACTCCCACGCCCGCAAGAAGGAAGCCCCTACGCGTCAAGCCGACTGAAGGGCGACCGCCGAACCCATGCCCCCGCCGACGCAGAGCGTCGCCAGCCCTTTCTTTACCTCTCCCCGGGCGATCCGGTGAGCCAGATGCGTGAGCAGCCTCGCACCGCTCGCGCCGATCGGATGCCCCAGCGCAATGGCCCCGCCATCAACGTTGACGCGCTCCGGCGAAAGCCCCAGTTCCTTGATGCATGCCAGGCTTTGGGCGGCAAAGGCTTCATTCAGTTCAATGGCATCGAACCCATCCAGGCACAGTCCATACCCTTCGCAGAGTCGGCGGGAGGCATGGACAGGACCCAGGCCCATCATGTCGGGCTCGCACCCCACGATGGCGGAGCCGGCAATGCGCGCCAACACCGTCCAGCCGTTCGTCCGGGCAGAGTCCTCGTCACAAACGACGAGCATCGCCGCCCCATCGTTAACGCCCGAGGCATTGCCTGCCGTAATGGTTCCGGCCTCCTTGAACGCCGGCTTCATCGCCGAGAGTTTTGCCAGGGTCGTTTCCGGACGCGGATGTTCGTCCTGCTTCAATTCGTCCATGGCCACAAGCTCGTCGGCGAACGCCCCCTTGGCCAGCGCGGCCGCATAACCCTGCTGGCTGCGGAGGGCAAAGCCGTCCTGCTCCGCCCTTGAAATGCTGTAGAGTTCCGCCAATCGCTCGGTCAATGCCCCCATGTGGACCTTGCTGAAAACGTCCGTCAGTCCGTCACGAAGTGCCGAATCGACCAGCACGCCGTCGCCCATCTTGTAGCCCGCCCGCGCCTTTTCCAGCAGGTACGGCGCGTTGGACATGGATTCGGTACCGCCGCAGAGCACGGTCCTGGCATCGCCCGCGCGAATGGCCTGAACGGCCAGAATCACCGCCTGCATCCCTGAGGCGCACATCATATTGACCGTAAACGCCGGCCGATCCAACGGGATACCGAGTCCAACGCCCACCTGCCGGGCAATGTTCATGCCTTGTCCCGCCGACAGGACATTGCCCAGAATGACCTGATCGATGCGCTCGGGGCCAACGGCCTTGAGCGCTTCGTGCCCCGCATGAATAGCCAGTTCCACCGCCGAACGTTTCGCCAGACCGCCCAACAAGCGTCCCTGGGGGGTTCGTTGCGCCGATACAATCATGACGGCTTTCATAGATTCGTCCTTTCCGGTTTCATGAAGATATGGGCCGGCATCGCCTTCACGTTTCGAATGATCGGTGTGAATTCCATCTTATCCAGCACCTGAGTCTGGAGGTCGATTCCAGGGGCCAGTTCAATCAGTTCCACCCCGTCGGCACTCAAACGGAATACGGCCCGCTCGGTCACGTACAGAACCTCCTGTTTGAGTTCCCGGGATCGGCGGCTGGAGAAGGAGATTTGCTCAACGTCCCGCACGAACTTTCGCGCCGCCCCATCCTTGACGATACGGATCTTGCCCCCAGCCAGTTCGACTTCCAACCCGCCAGCGGTCAGCGTCCCGCAGAAGACCAGTTTTCTGGCGGTCTGCGTGATGTTGACGAACCCGCCCACGCCCGCCAGTTTTGAGCCGAACTTCGAAACGTTCACATTCCCGGCCGAATCGATCTGGGCCGCCCCCAGCGCGGCATAGTCCAATGCCCCGCCATCGTAGTAATCGAACTGCGAAGTTTGATCGACAATCGCCTGGGGGTATACCGAGGCTCCAAAGCTCAATCCCGCCGCCGGCATCCCCCCGATCGGCCCGCTCTCAACCGTCAGGGTGAACCGATCCAGCAGGCCGCGTTCCCCCGCAATCTTGGCGATTCCCTCCGGCATCCCGATGCCCAGGTTGGCGATCGCGTTGGGCGTCAGTTCATCGCACGCCCGCGCCGCAATCACCCGCCGCTCGTCCATCGGCAGGGGTTCCAGCACACGACGTACCGCGTCTTTGTCCGGCATCGCCGAGCAGTACGTGGCGTTATAGGGCTCCGCAAAAGTCTGTTCATGCTCGTGCGGCCGGGAAACGACGATCCGATCCACGAGCACTCCGGGAACGCGCACATGATGAGGATTGACCGGCGCATCGAGCAGTTCGCACACCTGAGCGAGAACGATTCCGCCGGAGTTCCGCACGGCTTGGGCAATCGGCAGCACCTCGCCGACGATGGCCTCACGATCCATGATCAGGTTGCCCCAGGGGTCGGCCGCTGTGGCCCTGATCAGGCCGACATGGATGGGGAACGCCTTGTACCAGAGCCAGGGTTTGCCGCCCAACTCGATTCGTTCGATCAGGCCCGACGGGGTACACGCGTTCAGCCTGCCCCCCTGATTCACGGGGTCGATGAACGTTCCCAGTCCGATGTGCGTAATGCAACCGGGCCGGCCGGCGGCAATATCCCTGAAAAGCTGGCACATCACGCCTTGGGGAAAGTTGTACGCCTCGATCTTTCCTTCGATCGCCAGCCTGCCCAGGCTGGGAGCCAGCCCCCAGTGGCCCCCGATGACCCGGCGCAGCAAACCCGCGTGGGCCAGGTGATTCAAGCCGCGCGTCTTGCCGTCCCCCTGGCCGGCCGCGTAGACCAGCGTCAATCCCCGAGGACTCCCCATGGACTTGAAGCGGTTTTCGATCGCCAGGGTCAACGCCTCGGGATGAGCCGCCCCGATGAAGCCGCTGCACGCCACCGTCTGCCCGTCGGTGATCAGTCCAACCGCCTCCTCCACGGAGCATACCTTTCCGTCCCGCGGCACGGTCACACCCACCACCCGCCGCTCACGTGAATCGTCTGGCCTGTCACGTACGACGACAGGTCGCTGCAGAGAAACAGGATCACGTTCGCAATCTCCTCCGCCTCGCCGAACCGGCCCAGGGGAATGGCTTTCAGCATCTCGGCCCGGACTTCCTCCGGGATCGTCTTACCCATCTCCGTCAGCACCACGCCCGGCGCCACCGCATTGACAGTGATCCTTCGCCTGGCCAATTCCTTGCTCATCACCCGCGTGAGGCCGACCACCCCCGCCTTGGCGGCCGCATAGTTGGCTTGGCCGAAGAACCCTTGAAACGCGACGATCGAAGACAGGTTGACAATCCGCCCGCCGTCAGCCAGCCTCTCCGCCGCCAGCTTGCAGACGTTGAACACGCCGGTCAGGTTGGTGTCGATCACGTTCTGCCACTCTTCCTGGGACATCTTCTTGACCGTTTTGTCTCGAATGATACCCGCGTTGTTCACGACGATGTGTACGCCGCCAAACCGGCCCGCCGCCGCCTCAAACATGGACGCGAGGCTCAAGGGGTTGCGGACATCCGCCTCGATGGCCATGCCTGCGGCCCCGATCGCGACCACCGTCTCCTGGGCCCGCGCACGATTGGTTCCTGATGCGTCATTGAAGTAGTTGACCACGACGTTCGCCCCTGCTTTGGCCAGCACGCGCGCCGTCGCCGCACCCAACCCCTGCCCCGCTACGGTAACGATGACGGTCTTTCCGGTCAAATCGATGGAAATCATAGCTCACTTTCCTTTCAGGCCAGCCCCGTTAAACTGATAAGAAATCGCTTTTCTGGTGGTACGGGCACACGCCCGTTGAGACCGACCTGAAGCAACTCTTTCATGGAGGGAAGGATGCGGAAATCT
>CAYOQM010000105.1:1291-8794 GCA_964406065.1 uncultured Verrucomicrobiota bacterium | reverse complement strand
CGACGCGCAAAAAGGAGCGCTTCTACGGCAAGAGCGCATTGAGGTCATCAAGCGCATCGGCAGGATCGTCGGCGAGCAACGCGCAGCGTTCGTTCTGGTTGCCGGAGACCTGTTCGACAGCACAACGCCGGACAGGAGCACGGTCTCGGCTGCCTGCAGCGCCATCGGCTCCCTAGGAGTGCCTGTGATAGCCATTCCCGGCAACCACGATCATGCCGGACCAGGCACGATTTGGGAGCAAGAGTTCTTCCTTCGGGAGCAGCAGACACTCGCGCCCAACTTCCGCCTGCTGGATAAGCAGGAGCCGTACGAGGTCTGCGGCGTCGTTATCATGCCCTGCCCGCTGACCCGGAAGCAGCAAGCCGATGACCCAACCGCCTGGCTGCGGGACCCCTCCGTTGTGGGGTCCTCCACGGACGGCAAGCTCCGCATTGTGCTGGCGCATGGGAGCGTGCAGGGATTCTCTTCCGTCTCCGACGACGAGGAATCCTCGGGGCGATCTCACCTGATCGACCTCGATCGCCTCGATCCGACCGCTTTTGACTACCTCGCTCTGGGCGACTGGCACGGTGCCAAGTCGGTGGGCGGAGGCGGCTGGACGGGCAAGGCATGGTACAGCGGCACGCCCGAGCTAGACCGTTTCGCCAAGGGCGGCGACCATGATCCGGGAAACGTGCTTCTGGTCGAAATCCCTTCCAAGGGCCAGATGCCGACCATTCAGCGCATCCGTACCGCGCGACTGGGATGGCACGATGAGGCCTTCACCTTGGTGGTCGACGCAAGTCTGACGCATCTAGAGGCCCGGTTGGATGAAGTCCTCGGTCCGCGCACCGGAACAGACCTCCTGAAGCTGACGGTCGAAGGCCAGCTCGGGTTTGAGGGCGATACGCGCCTCAGGGGCATCGTCGAGCGGCTTGAAGCCCGCCTACTGCGCCTGAAGCTGGATAACCGGACTAAAGTGCTGCCTTCGGAATCCGAGATCGCCCGCCTGAGCGGTCGGGCCGGCGATCCCCTCATCAGCGCGATCGCCGCCCGCCTCAAGGACGATCAGTTGCAGCCCGGCCCCTCCGCGGCCCTAGCCGGCCAGGCGATCCGCGAACTCTATGCGGCTGTGGAACAGTGCGGAGGTTTGACGTGAGACTCAAATCCGCCACCATCCGCAACTACCGCATCCACCGCGACCTGAAGGTCGCTTTCGACCCGCGTCTGACCCTCATTGCCGGACCCAACGAGTCCGGCAAGAGCACACTGGTGGAGGCCATCCACCGTGCCCTGTTCCTTCGGGCCCGAGTGACCGGTTTGGCGTTCGACGAGATGAGGTCCACCCAGGGCGGGACCCCCAGCGTCGAAGTGGAGTTCAACACGGGCGGACTGGACGGTCACGTGGCAAAAACATTCGGTGGCGCCCGGGCCGTCACCACGCTTGCCTTGGATGGGCAGGACGTCCTGCATGACGATGCCGCCGAGGAGAAGTTGGCCGCCCTACTGCACGTCGACAAGGCGGTGGACGGCAAAGGCGCTGCAAACCAACTCCCGAGACGCTGGTCGCATCTCTGGGTATGGCAGGGAAACGCGGGGAGATCGCCCACGGAAGACGTCGCGGATCAACAGCAGGCGCTCGTGCGGAGGCTTCAGGAGCAGGGCGGCGCGGCCGTCATGCAGTCGGGCCTCGACGCACTCGTCCTTCGCAAGATCCGGGAACGGCGCACCAGCCTCTTCACCGACCGTAAAGAACCCCGCAAGGGCACCGATCTGGACAGGGCTGAGGATGAGGTGCGGGATCTCCAGGCCGCGCTACAGCACAAACAGGAGGTCGTGCAGCGATTGGAGGATGCCGCCGCCCGTTTCACCCAGGCGGAGAACGAGATCAAGTCCAGGCAGGTGTCGCTCGACGTGGCGCGGAGCGAATTGGCCGCCGCCGAGAAGGGGCTAAAACGCGCCGAGGAACTGAGCCGTGAACTGGATCCGGTCAGGCGCGACCATGCGGACGCGACCGCCGGCATTGATGCTCTCGATCGGGTAGCAAAGGACTTGGCCGCCGCCCGCCAGGTGCGGGATGACGCCACAGCGACGCTCGCCCCGCGCGAGAAGGCTCTAAAAGGGCTTCGGCGAGCAATGGAGGTCAGCCGCGACGTCTTAACCCAAGATGAGAGAGCGTGGGAGGCGGCGCGTACCGAGGCTGCCGCGGTCCGCTTATGGAAGGGCGCGCTCGACGCGCATCTGCTCGCCCTCGAGGAGAAGAGAAAGTTGGACGCCCTGAAGGCGGAGCAGGCCGCCATCGTTGCCAAACGAGGGGAGCAGCAGTCCATCCGCGACGACATCTCCCGCACCCCGCAGGTCGCGCAGAAGGACCTGAAGATCCTGCAGCGCCTGCAACAGGACATGACGGCTGCGGAGGCGGCCTACAATGCTCTCGGCGCAAGGGTGGAGATCGTATCAAGCCGAGAACCCGTCACCGTTTACGGCCGCCTTGTGGCCGCGGGCGCCGCCGCGATCGTCACGACCGATGTGGAAGTCACGGTGGGCACGGTCGCCACATTGCGAGTCAGGCCCGGTGGTGATACCGGCATCGCGGAGGCACGCCAGGCCCTAGAGACGGCACGTCGCAAGAATGCCGATCGGTTGTCTGCGCTCAGTGTTCCCGACATCGAGGCCGCGACGGCAGCCTGTGAGAAGTTGCGTGTGCTGAACGCACGGATCGAGACCTTGCAGGCAGACCTTGACCGGCTGGATGCCGACGGGAATGAAGAGGCCCTTCGCACTTGCGAACAGGCCCACGCGGAAGCGTCCCGTCGCGCCGGGAACGCCAGCCAGGAAGCCGGCCGCGCACTGCCGGAAGCCCCCGATGCCGCACGGGCCGCCGCCGTGGGCGCCGAGGAGCAGGTTCTGCAGGCGGAGCGCGACGAGAAATCGACAGAGGCTGCGCTCAAGGCGGTCCGAAAGCGTCATGCTGAAGCGGCCGACGAAGTGACCAGCGCAGATGCTGGCATGCAGGTCCTGCGGCGTCAGTTACAGGATGCCGACGTGCGAATCGCAACCATCGAGGACCAGCACGGACCCGACGCCCAACGCGCCGAAAGGCTGTTGAAGCTAAGGGCGCAACGCGACCAAGCCGCCGCCGTGCTGGCCGATCTTCAGCGGCAACTGGACGTCCTGCAACCCGAGCACCTCGGCAGCGACGCAGTGCGACTCAAGGACGCTATCACACAGACGCAGGAGGCCATCAACTCGGCGACGCAGGAGCGAGCCGCAGCCCGAGAGGCGCTGCGATTGAGCGGCTCCGCCGATCCGAATGAGGATCTAGAGCGGACACGCGCTGCTATGGAGCGCTCCACTAGCCGGCAGCTCGAACTGCGGGGGCAGGCGGAGGCCGTCTGGCGCCTGGCTGTTCTCGCGGACGAAGTCCAACGCACCGTCGAGGCGCTGATCAACAAGCCTCTGGAGGATGCCGCGCAGGGGTATCTGGAATGCGTCTTTGGCTTGGGCGCCCGAGTCGTGCTCGACGGGAGCCTGCAGGCGAAGGACACCCCCGCCCTGCGGGTCAACCGTGAGCAGGCAGGTCTGGGCAGCTTCGATTTCCGGTCGCTCAGCGGCGGGACGCGGGAACAAGTCGGCATCGCCATGCGCTTGGCCATGGCCGAGGTGCTGGCTTGCGACTACGATGGGAGTCTGCCGATCGTTCTCGACGACGCCTTCGCCAACTCCGACCCGGATCGCGTGCGTGTCCTGCAGCGCATGCTCTACCGGGCGGCGGACAACGGCCTTCAGGTCATTGTTCTGACCTGCACCCCGGCCGACTACTCCACGCTGGGAGCAAGGGAGGTCCGGCTGGACCGCCCGGTGGTCTGCCCCCCCGCGTCACCAGACCCCGTGCTGCCCGGTCCCGGTGAATCGCCCGACGTGCCTGCCGCCGCTCCGGCGACCCCGGTTTCCGACGGCGACAGCCTTGCCTTTCTCGAGAAACTGAACGCCATTGGAGGGAAGAGTGGCAACCAGTCGCTTCGAGACGGCCTTGGCTGGTCCTCCGAACGCTACGAGGCTGTAAAGTCAGCCCTCGTCGCGGCCAACGCAATCGTGCCCGGTCAGGGACGCGGCGGGGGCGACCGATCAGTGGAACCAAACACGTGACCCTCCGGCGCGTAACCACAAGAGACAAAAGGAACAGATACTGGATGGGGGATGCTGACAAGCGCAAGGACCCAGAGTTGCAGCACTCCGCAAGTAGAGACGGACAGCGTGGCGGCGGAGGCGGCACTGTTTGGGCGGAGGCCGGCAAAGATTGCGATTAGGAGAACACCCCGCCTCAAGCAATCATCCGACTGTACAGGCCCTGTATAGCAGGGAAAGGAGCTATGCATGAAACATGATACACCAACTCTCAGTGAACTCCTTGTCGGAGAAGTTCAGTATGTCGTTCCCGAGACATATCAACGGCAGTATGTCTGGACGGAAGATGACCAGTGGAGTCCACTATGGGAGGACATCTTGGCGAACATTGAGGCGCGCATGCGAAGTGCACACACCCGCAGACCTCGCCCGCACTTCCTGGGCACTATAGAACTTGAGGCACAAGAAGACGAACAGAGAAGAATCAAGAAGCAGTCGGTTGTCGATGGACAGCAGAGGCTGATTACGCTGCAGGCGCTGTCCAAGGCATGTCTGGATATTGCCGTTAGGCACACCGTGAACGAGATTGTTGACACCTTGAAAAACTGGACGCGCAACACCACCTACTCCAAGGAACCGCAAGTCGACAAGTGGAAGGTCTGGCCGACAGAAGGTGACCGGCAGACGTTCTTCCATGTAATGAACGCAATCTCAAAGGATGACGTGCTCCAGCGGTATCCAATGGTGAAGGCTCGGAAGCGACAGCTCTACCCCGAAGGCATCCCTGGCGCCTATCTGTTCTTCTACGACAGAGTTGAACAGTTCTGCGGCTCGGTCGATGGCACCCTGTCCGCAGACGGGCGGGAGAGGTTTCTGACGCTGGCGGAATCCCTGAGCAAGGACATCTTGTTCGTTACGCTCTTAGTTGGAGAAGGTGATGATGATGCCCAGGCTATCTTCGAGTCCCTGAACAGTAAAGGAGCTGACCTCCTCGTTTCCGATCTGATCAAGAACTTTGTCTCCCGGGAGGCAAGGCGACTCGGAGAGGATCCCGCTGTGATCTACAATGACTATTGGCGCCAATTCGACATATATGAGGAGACGAATACCAGCGAGGATGGAACATGTACGAGCAGGAAGTTCTGGAAGCAACCTGAAGGGAGAGACCAGCGGCAGAGAATCGAGCTCTTTGTGTTCCATCTGCTGCAGTCCCGGGGACGGAAGGAAGTTCGCGTAGGACAGATGTTCAGGGAGTTCAAGGACTGGTGGAAAACTTCGGCGCTCATGGGGGCGGACGGCACTCGAAGAGGCGTCACGACAGCGGCCGACCTGAGGATTACTCTTCAGGAGATTAAGGACAGTAGCCAAGACTTCTCCTCTTTCCTTAAGCCGGACGTCAATGACCCGATCGGTAGGCGGCTCGCCTGCCTGAGAGCTCTTGACACAAGCACGATCTACCCCCTGCTTCTGTACCTCTTTCGTGAAGGACGCAGTAAGGTACCAGATGGACACTTGGGGCTTATCCTGCGCGATATCGAATCCTATCTTGTTCGCCGATTTGTGTGCGATCTGACCCCAAAGAAGTACAATTGGGTGTTCATCGAACTGCTTAAGACAGTTGCAGACCCCTCGATTGAAGTCATTAGCAGGCAGACGATGCTGATTCGGATGTTACAACTTGGAAATCAGCAGGGATCCATGGGCGAAGCCGTCCGCTGGCCGAATGATGGCGAGTTCAAGCGGGGCTGGCTCAACAATGCCTTATATTCGTCAAGCGTTACAGCCACGCTGCTTATGATCCTGGCCGAGATCAACGAGAAGCAGCGAACCGGCGGCACTGAGCGTCTGCCTTACGGAACGCTCAATCTGTGGATTGAACACGTCATGCCTCAGAAGTGGGCAAGGTGGGGTGGACCTCCTGCCGACCTGGTCGAGCGACTGCAGTTCGAGAACTGCGGCTTCATCGCCGAGGAGGGAGAGGGGATCGAGGACTGCCGGAGGAGATTGGTTCACTCTCTTGGTAATCTGACCATCATCACAGAGGATCTCAATCGGACGCAGAGTAACGATGTCTTCCTTTCAGGCACACCGCCGGACGAGAAAGGCAAGCGACCCCGCTACGGGGAGAGCGAGTTGCGGATCAACCGATACTTCGCTGCTCAACACCACTGGGATGAGCGAGCCATACTGCAACGCGGTAAGCGCCTGTTTGAAGATCATGCCGGTGAACTGTGGCCTTATCCCGGAGCCGACATCGTTCAAGCAGACGGGATTAAAGTCTCGTCAACCCCGGTATCGCCACCGGGAGTCCCGCCAACTGGGGCCACTGAGGTGCTGGCAACACGCGCAGCCCCACCGTCCTGTATAGAGACTGCTGATGCACAGCGGGCGGGAGATTCTACCGGAACCGGGTTTGGAACCCCACCTCAAGCGCCAGCGGCAGATGTGGCTGGGGCGTCGGTCGCGCAAGCCGTAATGACTTCATGTGCGCCCAATGGCCGTGATGCCGCCGTCCCCCTTGGAACCGAAGGAACCGTTGACCTGGACCCGGCTCTCGTCGAGTCGACGGCGAGACGCGCCGTTGCAGCAATGGAGCCGACAGTTCCAATAACGAGCCAGCCTTCTGGACTTACCGGCGCTGCCACTGAGGCGCCGCCAGCCTCGGATGCGGAGGGTGGCGAGAATGACGGTTCGCCTTGGCCTGGGTATGTCTCTTCGCCTCGAAACCCTTACACGCGCAAGAACAGTTGGTATCGTGTCATTTTCGAGCGTCTGCTACAGGCACCGCACCTGACCGAAAAGCAATTCCGCATGTGGTACATGGAGACACACGGGAGGAGTGAAACGGCGGCCGATACTGACGTGATTGACGTCGTTTGCTCCCCACGGAGAGACCTCGCCAGCCTTGACCGGTGTCGCGACATTCGCGGGCACCAGTCAGCGCAAGGGCACCTCTACTATGTGGAGTTCGATGATGAGGACAGAATGAGCGTGCACCCGCGTGAGCCTTCGCTGCCTAGCGTAAGGGATCAATCAGAGGAAGATGCCATCGCTTCGGGCTGCGCGAGGCCTGATGAGACTTCGATGCAGTTCACCCCGGAAAGGGAGCGCGAGTTTATCAAAAGACTGTATCAGCTCGGCGGAGAAGCCAGTTCGCAGCAACTGCGTACAACTCTGAGATGGGATGACAGTCGGTTCGTTGCGATCAGAAACTGGTTGATACGTGAGGGGAAGGTTGTTGTGGTGCCGGGCTTGGGTAAGTGCGTGCGGGTGCCATGAGCGTCATCTCGCCGCAGCATATTCCGCCACCCCGCACCAGATGTGTCACCGCAGGAGTGTCGCGCCAACGATGGAAAGTGAAGCTGTAGGGGGTAGCGCGTAACGTACCGTTGTAAT
>CAYOQM010000105.1:0-1281 GCA_964406065.1 uncultured Verrucomicrobiota bacterium | reverse complement strand
AGGCTCAGTGGGGCGCTGACTACAGGAAGTTACCACGAGTCCATCCACAAAAGGCAAAGGGGGGGAAGCGTGAACGTCGAACGACTACAGCCATCTGGCGAGCAGCAGGTGAAAGCGCCTTTATGGCGCACCGACCAGTCGAAGAAGTGTCCGCTCTGCCCGCTGTGCAAACACGGGTGGTGCGACCTCAACACCGACAACTACCTCGAGTGCCCCGAGTGTCATGTCCAGTTCAAGGACACGACCGGCGCAGATCCCAACATGCGCCCCCTTGAAGCGCTCAAGCCGGAGGCGGCGCCTCTGTTTCGGGAATTGCCGACCTATACGAATGACGACGGCACGAGGTACGATGGGACCGTGTATGCATCTTGCGGTTACACGCTAGTACCAAGACTGGACACTGTTGAAGTAGTGCCCGTGCCCGGGATGCCCGACTTCATTACGCAGCACAAGCGACGCGCACCAGACGACCCCCTGCGAAAGATGCCACTACTCGGTCGGGGACACTTCAGGTGAAAATGCGAGATGCGGCTGTATTTAACGGATGGAGGCATGTAATTTGTCTCTGAGGAGTTCGTGCCATGAACTGGGATCACATTCGAGACGGACATTACACTGCTTCTGATGCGGGCGGCTTGATCGATGAGGTTGCGCAGGGCTGGCCACACACTCTGGAGCCATTGACCCAACTGCTCGAGGCCCCAGTTCCTGCGCATCTTGATTCCTTCATTGCCGGAGTACTGATTCGGGCTCAACAACGCGAACTACTAGCGCAACCGCAGGCAGAAGCGGTCGCAATGCGGTGTCTTCGCCTGATCGCCGCAAAACGCAGAGGCACATCGGAGTCCTGCTTTGTTGCCGAAACCCTGAACGCCGTAGCAGCCCGGGTTCCGGAGTTGCTGGCGCAGGTGAGCGGCATCGAGCACCTGGACATGAAAGCCGCATCATTCGATGAGTTGCTTGAAATCAAAAGCGAGCTGGCGGCCAACGCCCGCGCGCTTGATTTCACTAATGTCTCGGGCGGCAGCCACCTACTTGATCAGGTTGTGGCACTAAGGGTACGTAAGGTGAGCCACGATAAGGTGGAGGTCATGACGTTGGGCGGCATGACATGGCGCGGGCTTTCCCCTTGGGCCTATGAGCCGGTGGCCAATGCTTTCGTTCGGGCCGTTACTGAATCTTTCCTTGACCGGGACTCAAAGCTCATGAGTTGTGCTCATGAGTTGGGGTCTATTTTGTCTACTATCGGGGGTTTCAATTCCATACACGGCCGGTCGGAGA
>CAYOQM010000104.1:7091-8803 GCA_964406065.1 uncultured Verrucomicrobiota bacterium | reverse complement strand
AGGGCGAGTGCTCGGAACATGGTCATCCGCGCAACATACAACGGCCCCGAAATAGGCGGCATCGTAGATGTTCTGGTTGTCCACATAGAATGTCCAGTTGTCCGGCAAGGCGGCCGGGGTATCGGAAGTCCTGCTCAACTCCGTGGCGCGGTATTCCTGGAATCGGGCCTGCACGGCGAGGGTGACCCGGGGCTCGTTGAAATAGTCACGGAAGGTGAACCGTTCAGGATTCAGGGCCGGGTTGAGAAGGATAATTCGCGGGTTGACGCTCCAGTTAAGCGGCACCCTTTCCGGTCGCCGATTCAAATAACGTTGCCAGACTTCCTGCTTTTGCGCATCAGAGGGTATTTTGAACATGGGTCGAGTCTCCTGGGTTGCAATGGGCCACATGATTGCATATTTGAAATAGTATTGCTTTCAATATTGATTGTCATACGATCTCAAACATGAAGAAGGACCTCAGGAATCTTTACGCGCAGGATCGCGTGGTGGTGAATCTCAAGGCCTTCAAGGTGTCCGGTGCGCTCACACTGGGACGGGTGAATTACCGCAAGGCTCAGTTGCCCTTGCAGGAGCATGTCCATGCCGGGGCCATGGAAATATGCTATCTTGAGCGTGGGGCGCAGACTTATACCACCCGTGAGCGGGAGTACCGCCTCCGCAGTGGAGATGTGTTTGTCTCCTTTCCCGACGAACCCCACGGCACCGGGGGGCGTCCCGAGGAGAAATCGGTCCTGTACTATCTCATCCTGGCCTTGGCGCCGGATGGCTGCGGGTTCCTGGGTCTGCCAGGTTATGAGGGGAAACGACTGGCTACGGCCTTGCGATCCCTGCCACGGCGACACTTTACCGGAAATACCAGGCTGAAAGCGGCCTTGGATAGGATGATCCTAGAGTTGCGTCCCGATGCGCCCTTTGCCGCCCTGAGTCTCCGGCTCTGTCTGACGGAGTGTCTGCTTCAACTGCTGGAGTTGGCGGCATGTCCTCAGTCGTGGGAGATTTCTCCGGCCATTGGGCGAGTTATCACCCGCATCCGCGAATCGCGGGGTGAAGCACCGGGAATGTCTGTTATGGCGGAGGTGGCGGGGTTATCGGTGTCGCATTTCAAGGCGCGGTTCAGGAAGGAAACAGGACTTCCGCCCCGTGAATTTGTCCTGCGGGAGAAGATCCGGCTGGCGCGGGAAGCCCTGGGAAAGGGTCACGGGACGGTGACGGATATCGCGTTCGAACTGGGGTTTTCGTCCAGCCAGTATTTTGCGACCGTCTTTAAACGCTACACGGGTCAGTCGCCGCGCCAGATCCGGTAGGGCGAGGTGCGTCTGCTCCGCTTAGGTCCAGAGAGGTCGGTTACAGATGACTTAAGGGGGCTTTCCCGATCGGGTGAACGGTGAAACCGATTTCGAAGAGCGCCTTGTGATCCAGGCAGTTGCGGCCATCGAAGATGAAGGCGGGCTTGGCCATGCTGTCGTAGATCCGCTTGTAGTCCAGGGTTTTATAGTCGGCCCAATCGGTGGCCACGGCCAACGCATGCGCGCCCTCGGCGGCCTTGTAGGGATCGGGTTCGAAGGTCACCTTGCCCGCGAGATCCGCCAGGTCCTTCCGGGCGTTGCCGATAGCCTTGGGGTCGGTCACGACGACAGTCGCCCGTTCATCGACGAGGAAGCGGCAGATACGGATGGCAGGGCTTTCCCGGGTGTCGCCGGTATCCGCCT
>CAYOQM010000104.1:0-7081 GCA_964406065.1 uncultured Verrucomicrobiota bacterium | reverse complement strand
GAGGTAGCCCAGGTTGAGGATGTCCTTCTTGAAGCGGGATCCGCCGAAGCCCACGCTGGCGTTCAGGAAGCGTGACCCGATGCGGGAATCCATGCCGATGGCCCGCGCCACTTCGGTGATGTCTGCCTCCGTGCGTTCGCAGAGTGCGGAGAGGCTGTTGATCGAGCTGATGCGCTGGGCCAGGAAGGCGTTGGCCGCCAGTTTGGACAACTCGCTTGACCAGACGCTGGTGGTGAGGATGCGGGTGCGCGGCACCCAGCAGGCATAGACCTCCGCCAGCGCGGCAACCGCCCGCCTGCCGGATTCGGAGTCGTGTCCGCCGATCAGGATCCGGTCCGGGTTTTCAAGGTCCTTCATGGCGGTTCCTTCGGCCAGGAATTCCGGATTGGAAAGCACTTCAAAGTGAACCGACTTGTTGCCGGAGTGGAGGATCCGCTCCATCGCTTCGGCCGTTCGAACGGGCAGGGTGCTCTTCTCGACCACGATCTTGTCGGAGGTGGAGTTGATCTTGATTTCCCGGGCGGTTTTTTCCCAGTACTGAAGATCCGCCGCCCGTCCAGCCCCCTGGCCGAACGTCTTGGTGGGAGTGTTGACGCTGACAAAGATGATGTCGGCCTCCCGGATTCCGCCCGCCACATCGGTGGAGAAAAAGAGATTCTTGTTCAAGGACGCCTTGACCAGGTCATGCAGGCCCGGTTCATAGATCGGGAGCTGATCCGATTGCCAGGCCTTGATCCGCGCGGCGTCGATGTCCACCACGATGACCTTGTAGTCCGGGCATTTCCGGGCGATCATGGCCATGGTGGGGCCGCCGACATAACCTGCGCCGATGCAAAGAATAGTTTTCATGGTCATCCCTCAGTTAGCGGGGCATAGTAGCAAAAGTTCCGGAACAGGCAATACCTTGAAACACGGTGTTAATGGGCGTGGTTGGCCTCGCAGGATCCAATCGCCAGCAGGGTGTCATCGGCAAGGATTCGGGTTTCCGGGCCGGGGTCAAACAGGGTTTCCTCCTCGGTGGCATTGCCCTGGAAGACAAGGAAGCCGCGCTCCTTCGCCTCTTCCGCTGTTTCAGGATGATGATCAATCACCACCACGTCCCGTCCGGCTTCCAGCAGATTGGCGGCCACCAGCCGGCCCATCCGTCCATATCCGCAGACAATCATGTGATGCTTCAATTCCGCGATATCCTTTTGCATGTTCCGTCTCCCCGTTATCAATCCGACCTGGCGGTGGACGATGGTTTCAAAGGCCACTGAGGCCGCAAAGGCAATGGTTCCAACACCACCAATAATCAGGAACAGCGTCAAGATTTTACCGGCCGGGGAAAGGGGATGGACTTCGCCGAACCCCACCGTCGAAATCGTGATGACGGTCATGTAGAGGCAGTCCAGCAGGGGCCAGCGCTCGATCAGGAAGAATCCAACGGTTCCCACAACGACCACGATAGCTAGGAGTGTGACTCCGAGCTTAAGCCGGAGTCCCGCCATTTGTGATTGCCTCTCAAGCGCTGTTGTCATGGTTGAACTTGCGACTATAATGCGCTGAAGGCATGTGGCAAGCTCAAACGCCGTCAGGGCGATTTTTCACTGACATGGGCCGAGCTGAAGGTGGCCATTTCATTGGACATCTTGACGGCGGCGGAAATGAGGGTCATGGCCAGCGCCGCGCCGGTGCCTTCTCCCAGCCGCATATTCAGGTCGAGGATGGGTTTGATCTGCAGCGCCTGCATCACGGCCTTGTGCCCGCGTTCCTCCGACAGGTGGCTGAAGAACAGGTAGTCGGCCACCGCCGGTTGGAGTTTGAGGGCCGCCAGCGCCCCCGCAGTTGAAATGAACCCGTCCACCACGACGGGAACCTTCCGGTCGGCGCCTCCCAGTATCAGGCCGGCGATGCCGGCGATTTCCAGGCCGCCCAGGGCGGCCAGTGTGGCCAGGGGGTTGCCCAGGGCGGCCTGGTTGGCCGCCAGACCGCGCTCAATGACGGCGATCTTGTGGCGCAGTCGTTCATCATCGATTCCTGTGCCACGGCCACAGATGTCCGACGGCTTCAGGTTGAGATAGGCGGCAAACAAAGCGGTGGCGGGGGTGGTATTGGCGATGCCCATGTCG
Source organism: uncultured Verrucomicrobiota bacterium (assembly GCA_964406065.1). Classification (GTDB taxonomy): domain Bacteria; phylum Verrucomicrobiota; class Kiritimatiellia; order CAIKKV01; family CAITUY01; genus JAABPW01. The sequence continues at coordinate 4,970 of CAYOQM010000104.1, read as the reverse complement.
CCGGTGCCCAGCAGCGTGATGCCTTCGTCGGCCGCCTGTGCGGCCAGCCGGATTCCGGTTTCCAGGGCCTGTGTTGCCTGGTCAAGGGTCATGGCGGGACCCTTGGCAAGATTGGCCGTGCCGCGAGCCACCTTGTGCTTCAGCAGGCCCGGGGCGTTTTCGAATTCGGCGTCCACTCCGAGATCGACGACCTTCAGGTCGGCTCCGGCATGGCGTGCGAAGACGTTGATGGCGGCGCCGCCGGAGAGCATGTTGAAAACCATCTGAAGGGTGACTTCCTTCGGGAACGCGGAGACGCCCTCGTCGGCCACGCCGTGATCCCCGGCGAAACAGTAGATCCGTGCTTTCACGGGTTTGGCCGTGACTGTGCCGGTCGCCAATCCATAACGCAGGGCGAACTCCTCAAGACGGCCCAGGCTTCCCTGCGGCTTGGTCAGGTCATCCAGATGTGCCTGGATGGCCGGGGCGAGGGAACGGTCGGCGGGATGGATTGATTTCAAGGTTTGCTCAAACATGCTCATGGTCTGCCTTCTGTTATTAGTTCCGGGGTTAGGGTTGTCAAGAAGCGGGTTGGGCGGCCTGGAGCCTGGCCTCGACGTCCTTGATGCTGCCGAGACGCAGGACGTCCTCCGCCAGTGTGCGGGTTTCGTCAAACCGGAGGGAGTTCACGAACAACTGGGTCTTGGGGATCTGGCGCGCATCCATGCTGAAGGTCCGGATGCCCAGTCCGATCAGGATCGGTAGAACGCGGAAGTCGGTGGCCATGTCCCCGCAGAGGGATACCGGTTTGTCATGGGCAGTGGCCCCTTCGACAACGCGATTGATGGCCCGCAGGACGGCGGGATGGTGGTTGACGTAGAGATCGGCGATGTGTTCGTTGGTCCGGTCGACGGCCAGGATATACTGGACCAGGTCATTGCTGCCGATACACAGGAAGTCGGCCTCCAAGGCGAGATCCTCGGCCAACTCCACCGCGGAAGGCACCTCGATCATGGCGCCGAGCCGGGGGTGTTCGTTGCAGTCCACCTGTTCCGCCTTGAGGGAGTCGATGCTTTCCATCACGATCTGCCGGGCGTTGACGAAATCGTCCACCGCCGAGATGAGGGGGAACATCACGCTCATCGGGCGTCCCGCGCCGGCCCGGAGCATGGCGCGCAACTGTTGCATGAACATGTTCTTGTTGCGCAGGGAAAACCGGATGGCGCGCAAGCCGAGAAACGGATTGTTTTCGCCTGAGATCGGGTAATACGAAAGCAATTTGTCGCCGCCCACGTCCAGCGTGCGCAGCACCACTTCCTGTTCCGGCATGGACTCCAGGACCTTGCGGTAAATGCGGTATTGTTCCTCCTCGGTCGGGACATCGTTGCGCACGATGAAGGGGAATTCGCTGCGGTACAATCCGATGCCCTCGGCCCCGAGCTGTTGCGCGGTGGGCAATTCGCTCAGCAGGTTGATATTGGCCATGAGCCGGATGCGGCGCCCGTCCTGCGTCGAGGTGGTGGGTTCGGCGCTGCGCTCCAGCGAGGAGTCCTTCCGGCTTTCCATGATGGCGTGGTACTGGATCCGGACCTCCTCGGACGGGTTGATGATGAGGCTGCCCTGTTCGGCGTCCATGATGATGGTGGTATCGGGTCCCTTTTCGGTTTCGGCAAGGGGGGGGTCCTTCACGATGATCATGGGGATGTGAAGCGCCCGCGCCAGAACGGAAACATGGGCCGTGACCCCTCCGCCGATGAGGATCACGCCTGCCGCCCGTTGTGCGGAGAGTTTGAGCAAATCCGAGGGAAGCAGGTCGCTGGCCACCACGATCTGATCGCGGTAGTCCATCATGGCCGAGGATTTGTGTTCGAGATTGGCGAGCAGGCGCAAGCCGAGATCCCTGACATCATGAACCTTTTCCCGGAGGGTGGGGCTGGTGCTGTTTGCGAACAGGGTCAGATAATTATTGACCACCTCGCGGATCACCAGTTCAGGAGCTTTGCCCTGTCGGATCTTGCGCAGCATGACGCCGGAGAATTCGTCATCCTTGAGGATGAGGACATGGGCGTCAAAAATCAGCGAGGCCACATCGGTCATGCGTTCGCCGAGTTGGCGTTGCAGTTCCGTCAGTTGTTCCTCGGTCTGGCGCAGGGCGAGCAGGAAATCGGCTTCGGTGAACGTATCGGCGGGATGCTCCAGGGAAGAGGCCCAGTCATAATCGGGAGTTCCGGACAGGATCAGGGCCTTTCCCATGGCGATGCCTTCGCAGGCCGGAACCCCCTTGAGCAGCCGGTAGGTTCCGGGGGCGGGAGCCGGCTTGGTGGGCGGGAAGGTGTTTTTGGTCTCCGCATGAAGGCTCATCAACAGTTTGGCGTTCTCGATGGTGCTGGCGAGCTGTGCGGCAATGGCGCGGAAGGCGCGCACATCGTTATCGCTGAAGTAATAGGGCTGGGGATCCTGCACGACCAGGACGCCGACCTTGCGGTCGCCATGGAGGATCGGCATGGCCAGAAAGGCCTGGTATTGGTCTTCGTGGAGATCCGTGACATACTTGAAATGGGGGTTGAGGGATCCCCGTCCCTCGAGGATGGCCCGCAGTTCCTTCAGGGCCGTTCCGGTAATGCCCTCGCCCAGCTTGACGCGGAGTTTCCCGATGAAGTCCGGGTTCAGGCCCTGGTTGGCGGTAAGCACCAGCTCCTCCGTTTTTTCGTCATAGAGATAGACCGAGCAGACGGCGGCCTTCATGTGATAGGCCACCAAGCTGACCACTTTCTGAAGAAAGCCGGCCAGTCCAGCCTTGCTTTCAAACAGACTGGTCAGTTCGCTTACGCTGCAAATGAGTTCTACCGGGTCTTTTTTCATCAGTCCACCTGCGATACATGTCAAAGAGTAGGTCTCGTTTCCTTTGCTGTCAAGGTTTTGGGTGGTGAGTGTGGGGGGGTGGCCAGTCGGGAATAGGCATTGCGCGGGATTGGCACTCTTGGGTATCCTTGCCGACCATCAGCAAAGGATAGGGTCATGGCGTTCAACTATATCGAGAAGATACCCCCGGTGGATGAAATATTGGAGGACAGTCCCCTGCCGGCCGGCTTGGCCGCCGTCAAGGCCCGGCGGGACGAGGCGATTGCCAGGGTTTTCGCCGGGCAGTCGGATAAATTCATTGTGATCATCGGTCCCTGTTCCGCCCATGAAGAGGACGCCGTCTGCGATTACACTGACCGTTTGGCGACCGTTCAGGACAAACTGGCGGACAAACTGATTGTGATTCCGAGGATCTATACCAACAAGCCCCGCACCACGGGCGAGGGGTACAAGGGCATGGCGCACCAGCCGGATCCCGCCAGCAAACCCGATGTGGTGGCCGGCCTCCGGGCCATCCGGCGGATGCATCTGCACTCCTTGGAGGCGACCCATATGCCCGCGGCGGATGAAATGCTCTATCCCGACAATTATTCCTATCTCGAGGATCTCCTTAGTTACGTGGCGGTCGGGGCAAGATCGGTTGAGAACCAGCAGCATCGGCTGGTCTGTAGTGGCGTCACGGTGCCGGTGGGCATGAAGAATCCCACCAGTGGATATGTGGGAGTGATGCTTAACGCCATACGCGCCTCCCAGATTTCGCATACCTTTTCCTACAACGGCTGGGTGGTCGAGACGCCCGGGAACCCGTTGGCCCATGCCGTCTTGCGGGGTGCGATTGACCAGCATGGGATTCATCACCCGAACTATCACTGCGAGGACATTGATCAGTTGTCCGGGGATTATCTCAAACGGGGGCTGCTGAATCCCGCCGTGATCATTGACGCCAACCACTGCAACTCCGGGAAGCAATGCCGGGAGCAACCGCGGATTGTCAGGGAAGTCTTGTACAACCGGCTCCATTCCCCGGTGATCCGGAAACTGGTGAAGGGGGTCATGATCGAGAGTTTCATTGAGGAGGGGGCTCAATCCGTCAATGATACGGTTTATGGCAAGTCCATCACGGATCCCTGCCTGGGGTGGAAGGATTCCAAGGCCCTGCTGTATGCCATTGCAGAAAACTGCTAGGTGCCGGGCGAGGCAAGCCGGAGGGTAATCCGTGGATTGAATAACAGTTGACATCACGGACTTGTTTCCTGTTAAATCCCCTTGTTTTTAATACTTTCAGGAGCAATACACTTGGATTTGGAACTTTTGCGCCATAGTACGGCGCATGTTATGGCGGCCGCGATCTGCCGGCTGTACGGGAATGTCCAACTGGACATTGGGCCGTCCACAGATAGTGGATTCTACTACGACTTCGATCTTCCCCATCGCCTTGTCCCCGAAGACTTTCCCCTCATTGAAGCGGAGATGGCGAAGATCATCGGGGAGAATGAGCCGTTTGAGCGCGTTGAAATGGATCGCGCTACGGCGCGGGCCACGCTGGTGGCCAGGGGGCAGCGCTACAAACTGGAGCGGCTGGATGATATTTCAGAAGGGGAGACGATCTCGTTTTACACCTGTGGCGACTTCACCGATCTCTGCCGCGGACCGCATGTTTCACGGACGGGGGATCTCAAGGCTTTCAAGCTATTATCGGTGGCGGGATCCTATTTCCATGGCGTGGAGACCAATCCCATGCTGCAGCGTGTCTATGGCATGGTGGCCCTGACGCAGGCAGACCTAGAGGCGCAAATTCTGCAGATGGAGGAGGCTCTGAAGCGGGATAACCGGAAACTGGGGCGTGAACTCGACCTCTACAGCGTGCACGACGAGGTGGGGCCGGGCTTGATTCACTGGCACCCGAAGGGCGCCCGCATCCGCTCTATCATCGAGGATTACTGGCGCCAGGAACATTTCAAGGCCGGCTACGAACTGCTCTACACGCCGCACATCGGCCGGGCCGGGCTCTGGGAGACGTCCGGGCATCTCGGGTTCTACTCCGAGAATATGTATGCGCCCATGAAGATCGACGAGGTGTCGTACTACGCCAAGCCGATGAACTGTCCGTTCCATATCCAGATCTACCA
>CAYOQM010000103.1:7135-8853 GCA_964406065.1 uncultured Verrucomicrobiota bacterium | reverse complement strand
GTTGTCCCCATAGAGGGCCGCCAGTCGCTCCATCGGCAAACTATGGGAACCCACCGAGAATGCGTTGCCACTCTTCAAGTCGGAAGGCCTGATCAGCCTTCCTGAAAGCGGGACATCCCGGGCACACGCCAGATACCACAGTGCCGACAATTCAAAAAAGTACAAGTGTTTTCCAAGTAAATTGGCGACGGATGGCGCAGCTCCGACAATCGAATGCGTGACGGGACATATGGAAACGTCTTGCCCGAAGCAAATTATCCGATAGGTGCCCGTCGCTTCGTCCAATTCGGCGGGGCCATTTCGGCAGACATCCTCACGAGGGCGATTTTGCAAGGCCATCCATGCACTTTGTATTGACGCTTCCCGACCCATGATCATCCACCTGAAAGATAAGTGTTACGCCAATCAGCTCCGTCTTTAGACGGCATTCACGAGATCAATGAACACGGACATAGCCGACTCCGTCAGGAATTTGCGACTTTTCCGGCATGTTCGATCCGTCTGGCATCCGAACCTACAGAGCCCGACATGGCGGCCATCAGGGCGGGCTTCCTCATGACCGCCTTCATCTCGCCATACTTCTTGAATTTTTCATCGCCCAGACATTCCTTGGCATACTTGCACCAATCCACGCAAGACTGCGTTACGGTCCTGATAACCGATTTTGAGCACGAGGGACATGATCCCGTGGCCTCATCGCTCCAGATTTCAACCTCCGTGCCGCAATCCGGACATTTGACAATATCAGGCTTGGGCTGACTGAAGGACAGGCTCCCGGGGCATTTTTTCATCAGGACAAGCTCCCTTTGTGGTTCTAGGGCCTCATACGGGGTTGATAACGAGCCAGGCTTCCACGTTCCGCTCCTCGAGCACAATCGCCTTTACTTTTTCCATCCACAAATCCTGGAACTTATGGCCCTCATCATGGGTGGCAAGCCCCTTTAGAGACTTATCCATGAGCGCGGGGATCTCTTCCTGCCCGGGAATTACGGGAAAATTCGCCGACAGGATGCTGGCATGAACTTTCTTGCCGTTATCAAGCCGTGCAAACGTAAACCCGTCAGCCGCCCCGCCTGCTCCTTTCGGTGCATACGAGAGCAGCCCATTCCGACGGAATTTGCCATCCAACCCCTTGAACCCATTGTCACCACAGGCTCCGGTCACAAACCCGAAAATCTGACCGATGACTCCAGCGTTCCGTTCGTCCGGTGCCGAATGAAGGGTGACCGAAATATTCCCGCGATTGGGTATTTCTCCCATGTGGAGGTGTCCGAGCGCCTTCTTACAGCAGACAAACGCGGAAGCCACCGTTGGACAGGCATGACCGGTCATTTTGACAACCTCATCGAAAGTGTATTCCAAATACGCATTATGGTGTTCGTAGGCACCCAGAAATTCGGCCAACGGATCTTTCATGATAATGGGCCTGATATCCGCAAAGAAATACCGAAATGGACTCATATTACCACACATAACACGCCTTTCTGCATATTCTTGATCACAAAGATCAACAATAGGATATCCCTCACTCTTGAGAATCGCAATAGAAAACAACAATTCCTAATCACCAAACCATGGAGTTACCACTGTCTGGATCAGTCAAAGAAGGCTCCTGCGCATGATGCGGGCAAACGCTCACGCAGGGTCATAAGCCGTAAGGCGTTTGGTGTTTCGGGGTGGTAGGCCGTGTGGGACTCGAACCCACGACCCCAACATTA
>CAYOQM010000103.1:0-7125 GCA_964406065.1 uncultured Verrucomicrobiota bacterium | reverse complement strand
GGGGTAAAATAGAGAAAGTATCCTGCGATGTCAATCTATTGGGCGGGCCTCATCCTTCAGCCCCGAGATCCGGACCCTCAGTACCCAACAAGGCCGGGGCTTCAGCCACGGGAAGTCCTTCGACATCCTTGAGGCGTCGCTGAATCAGGCGCGATTTTTTCGCGGCATCCTCGAGGGAATCGGACGCCTGATGCAACTTCTTCTGCACCGCTTCCAAGTGCTCGGTAAACCGGCTGAACTCAGTTTTTACCGCCCCCAGAAGTTTCCAAACCTCGCTGGAACGTTTCTGAATGGCGAGCGTGCGGAAACCCATTTGCAGGGCATTCAGCAGGGCCGAAAGCGTAGTCGGTCCTGCCACAACGACCCGGCAACTCTGCTGGAGTGAATCCACCAGGTTGGATCGCCGGATCACTTCGGCATAAAGCCCCTCGATGGGAAGATACAGGATGGCGAAATCCGTGGTGTGGGGCGGGCAGATATATTTGTCCCGGATATCGCGGGCACACTTGCGGATCTGATCCTCAAGACGTTTGGCCGCCTCCTCGGCGAGAACCGGATCCGCACTTTCCTGCGCGGCCAGCAACCGCTCGTAATCTTCACGCGGGAACTTGGCATCCAGGGGAATCCATACTGACTTTCCTTCCAGCTCGTCGCGTCCGGGCAGCCGGATCGCGAATTCTACACGCTCGGCTGACCCCGGTTTGGGGGCAATGTTGACGGCATACTGTTCCTGGGTCAGGATCTGCTCCAACAGGGCACCCAACTGGATTTCGCCCCAGATTCCGCGTGTCTTGACATTGGTTAGGACGCGCTTTAGATCCCCCACCCCGTTGGCGAGTTCCTGCATCTCTCCCAGTCCCTTCTGGACCTGCTCAAGCCGCTCGCTGACCAGGCGGAACGATTCCCCAAGGCGCCGCTCAAGCGTGCCCTGGAGTTTCTCATCCACCGTCTGGCGCATCTGGTCAAGCTTGCGGCTGTTGTCGTCCTGCATTTGCTGCAGCCCCCCAGCCACCGTTTGCCGCAATTGCTCGATTTTCTGTTCATTGGACTGCGTCAGGGAACCGATCTGGCGAGAGGATTCCTCCCGGTTCCTGGCCATCTCCTCGCGGAGCAGCCGCTCATTTCGCTCCAGGGCCCGTTCAAGGGCGTCAAGGCGTGATAGCAGCGCCACTCCTTCGCCGGAATCGCGCCGCCGTCCCAGATACCAGCAGATCCCCACGGAGGCCCCAATGACCACAAGCATGATATAAAGAGTGTCCATGAGTGAGACCGTACCGTAAGTACTCGCTAAGATCAAGTTGCCGGATGATCCCGGAATATTTGCCATCTTGTCAGCGAGTGTAGAATTGTTATGATGCGCCCCTTCATGAATGCACCTAGCCAATTCGATTTCTGGTACGCCATTAACAACACCAGAGTAGTGGTAGCGCCGGCCCAGCGACTGGAAACCTTCGGGGCAACCATCATCCACTACCATCTCGTGAGCGAACTGATGGATGTCGCGGACAAGATCCGGATTCGCGAAGGCCAAATCGTGGCCCAGCGGCCCCAGATCATCACCCCCACCGCCATGGCCGAAAACCTTCTGGAAGGGTTCGGATCCGAGGCGGAAAAATATGTGGACTGGCTACGCGGCCACATGCGCGATCTGCGCATCCTCCAGTATGGGTTCGTGATCCGCAAGAAGGAAATCCGGGACGAAACCGTTACGGACACTCTCGATACCGTTGTGGAGCGCGTGACCGAGGCTGTCCGCAAGCGGGAGGATCCCCTGTCCGCCGTCGTCGTCGGCGTGGAAGCCCCCTGGGAGGTATCCCTGCTTAAAATGATGGTGGATGTCAGCAACCAGTCTTTCCTCAGTAATGTGCACGAGATGGAACGTCATCAGATGTTCACAGCGGACGGCGGATTACGTCAGGAGATCGAAACCGACTTTCAACTGGCCAGCCGCCAGCCCGGACGGATCAGTGAATTGGGAAAAAAGTTGCAGAAGCACGGTCTTTTTTCAGAGTATGAAGACCGGTTTTTCGCGCTCGTCAAATCACAGCGGTCGCGACCACGCTAAACAAGGGGAACGCCCATGGCCATGACACTGACCGAAAAAATACTTGCACGCGCCGCCGGGAAACGCGTGGTCGGGCCCGGCGACAACATCTGGGTCGAAGTCGACATCCTGCTGACACATGACGTGTGCGGTCCGGGCACGATTGGCGTATTCCAGCGCGAATTCGGCAGGATGGCCAAAGTGTGGGATCCTTCCAAAGTTGTCATCATTCCGGATCATTATATTTTCACGTCTGATGACAAGGCCCACCGCAATGTGGATACATTGCGCACCTTCGCCACGGAACAAAATCTGCCCTACTACTACGACCCTGGCACCCCGCAATACAAGGGAGTCTGCCATGTAGCCCTCCCTGAAGCCGGGCATGTGCGACCGGGTGAAGTCATATTTGGAACCGACTCCCATACCTGTACGCACGGGGCCCTGGGGGCGTTTGCGTCCGGTATCGGCAATACCGATGCCGGCTTCATCCTTGGCGCCGGAAAACTCCTGATTAAGGTGCCCAAAACCATGCGCTTCGCGGTTAACGGGATAGTCCCCCCCTATCTCATGGGCAAGGACATCATCCTCAAAATCATCGGCGACATCGGCTTTGACGGCGCCAGTTATTACGCCATGGAGTTCACGGGTGAGGCCATCCATCAACTCTCCATCGAGGAACGGATGACCATCTGCAACATGGCTATTGAGGCTGGCGGCAAGAACGGCATCATGGCTCCGGACGAAAAGACGTTCGAGTATGTCAAGGCGCGCACGGGCAAGCCATTTGAAGCCGTTTACGGGGATGCAGGGGCACGGGTGGAGAGCGAGCGGACCTACGACGCCTCAACCCTGGAACCCTGCGTGGCCGAACCCCACGTGCCCAGCAACTTCGCGCTGGCCAGGGAACGGAGTGATGTCAGACTTGACCGTGCCTACATCGGATCGTGCACGGGAGGGAAGATCACCGACTTCATGGCCGCCGCCCGGATCCTAAAGGGCCAGAAGGTTTCCATCCCGACCTTCCTCGTGCCCGCTACGGTGGAGGTTGCCGACGCCATTATGAGGGAATCGATCGAAGGGAAATCACTGGTTGAAATCTTTGCCGAGGCGGGATGCGAGGACATCGCGCCTCCCTCCTGCGCCGCCTGCCTCGGGGGCCCTCCCGACACCTTTGGCCGCACCTCCTCCAACGAGGCAGTCATCAGCACCACCAACCGGAATTTCCCCGGGCGCATGGGGTCGAAGCAGTCCCGCATCTACCTGGCTTCGCCCCTGACGACCGCGGCCTCGGCAATCCGAGGCCGGATCACGGATCCCCGGGAATTCATGTAGATATATGGGAGAACGATGAAAACGATTCGCGGCACTGTTTATGTGGTCAGGGATGACATCGATACGGATCAGATCATCCCTGCCCAGTATCTCAATCTCGTTCCGACGATCCCCGAGGAATATGCCAAACTTGGCTCGTATGCGTTCTGCGGACTACCTGACAGCTATCCTCCCTTCGTCAAGCCTGGCACCCTAACATCAGACTATACGGTCATCATCGCCGGCCGCAACTTCGGGTGCGGCTCCTCACGAGAACACGCTCCGGTTTGTCTGGGCGCCGCAGGAGTCAAAGCGGTGATCGCCGAATCATACGCCAGAATCTTTTTCCGCAATTGCGTTGCCACCGGTGAACTCTATCCGTTCGAAACGGGACTCCGTCTCTGCGAAGTATTCCAGACCGGAGATCAGGTGGAAATCGACGTAGAGACCGCGCAAGTGACCCGCCTGACCTCCCATCAGACCTATGCAATCAAGGAATTAGGGGCGGTTGCCCCGGTTGTTGAAGCCGGAGGAATCTTCGCCTACGCACGCCAATCAGGAATTATCAAATAGCCAATGACTGCCCACGTCATAGCACTGGCAAACCAGAAGGGTGGAGTCGGAAAGACCACCACCACGATCAACCTGGCCGCCTGTCTGGCGGAACGCAAATACAAGGTGCTGTTGATAGACCTTGATCCCCAGGCCAACGCCACCAGCGGACTGGGCTTGCAGCCACAGCCCGGAGGAAGCCTCTACGAAGTCCTGCTCGGACGCGGGCAACTTGTCGACAAGATCCAGCCGACCCCCGTTGCCAACCTCTCCCTCATCCCCTCCGAAGTCGATCTGGCAGGCGCCGAGATTGATATCGCCCGCATGGAACGGTACCTGCATAGGTTCCGGGAAGCCTTGGACCCGCTCTTGGCAACCACTGGCTATGATTTCATCCTGATTGACTGCCCGCCCTCGCTGGGCATTCTGACCATGAACGCGCTCACCGCCGTACATGCCGTCATGATCCCACTCCAATGCGAATACTATGCCTTGGAGGGATTGAGCGTCATCACCAGGCTCATCAACCAAATCAGGGACTCAGGTGCCAACCCGGGGCTTGAAATCGAAGGGATTGTGCTGACCATGTTCGACGGGCGAACCAACCTGGCGCAACAGGTGGTGAACGAAGTCCGGAATCATTTCGGCGACAAAGTCTACCAGGCAAGCATACCCCGGAATATCAGAATCAGCGAAGCGCCCAGCCACGGGATGCCAATTATCGTCTATGATGACAAATCCAGCGGAGCCGAAGCATACCGCCAACTGGCGAAAGAATTCATCAAACGTCGCAAGGCTCGCGAGGCAACGACTACAGAACCTTCCCCCGCGCCGGAACCGGCTTGCGTTCCCGAAGCCGCTCCTCCGTCTCCTCCCGCAACCGCTTGAGTTTTCCGGACAGGCTGATCTTCTTGACCTGCGACATCCGGTCGACCAGTAACACCCCATCCAAGTGATCGAGCTCGTGCTGCACAGCACGGGCAAGCAACCCCCTGCAGCGCAATGTTTTAAGTTCGCCTTTCCAATCCACGAAAGCAACCTCCAGTTCGGCTGACCGCTGAACCGCGGTATGGATTCCTGGAAAACTGAGGCACCCTTCATCACGTAGCACCAATTCATTTCCGCGGGAGATAATTTTGGGATTGAACATGATCAACGGCATCTCGATATCCGGATTCAGGCGGGGACCACCCTCCTCCTCTACATCCAGCTCGGAAGGCAGATGGATGACGCAGAGGGAATCGGTACGCCCGACCTGCTGGGCTGCCAGCCCGAGACCCTCGGCCTGATGCATCGTCTCCAGCATGCCATCGACGAGATGCTTGAATTCGATCGTCACCCGGCTGACAGGGCTGGACCTGACACGCAGGACCGGATCACCAAACGTCACAATCTCAAAACTCATAGCCGTTTTCTTTAAGCCACTGGGAAAGGTGAACTTTCGAGAGATCCAGCAGTTCCTCGTCCGTGATGGCCGTGGTACGCCCGGCGTCGTACTGGGTCATCATCCAGTCGTAGATCTTCTGAATACCCGGATCGGTTTTGCTGATCGGCTCCTTGGCCTTGCGGAAGTATTTCTTCGCCCAGAGCGCCAGCCCCGCCATTCCGCTTTTGTCCGTCACGGCCAGGTCGACCGGCCGGTTCAGAAGCTTGTCGGTATTGAACACGTTGTAGATTTCCTCATTCTTGAGGAGTCCGTCGGCATGAATCCCTGCCCGCGTTACATTGAAGCTCTTCCCGATCAGAGGCTGGTTCACCGGGATCTGGACTTTGAGCTCATGTTCAAAATACTCGGCAATCTCGGTGATGACCGTAGTATCCACATTGCAGTCATTCCCACGAAGCTGCAGGTAGTTGATAATCATTCCCTCGATAGGCGGATTACCGGTGCGTTCTCCAATTCCCAGCAAAGTGCCGTTGGCGGCGGAACAACCGTAGAGCCAAGCCGTTACGGCATTGGCGCTGACCAGATAGAGATCATTGTGACCGTGCCATTCCAGCCATTCACTGGGAACGCCGGCGTAGTATTGCAGACCGTAAATCAACCCCGGGACCGACCGTGGCATGGCCGCACCCGGGTACGGAACTCCAAGGCCCATGGTGTCGCATATTCGGATCTTAATGACGCGCTTGCTCTCTTCGGCCAGCTTCATCAGTTCATGGGCGAAAGGCACCACAAATCCATAATAGTCGGCCCGGGTGGCATCTTCGAAATGGCACCGCGGCGTAATGCCGACATCCAGGGCGTCCTGGACAACTTTGAGATACTCGCGCAAGGCCTGGCGCCGGGTCATCTTAAGTTTCAGGTAGATGTGGTAGTCGGAGCAAGACGTCAGGATTCCGGTTTCCTTGAGACCCATCTTCTTGGCCAATTCAAGATCCTTGCGCCGTGCCCGCACCCATCCCGTGACTTCGGGAAATTTGTACCCGAGCGCCTGGATTTCCTCGACCGCCTGCTGATCCTTCTTGGTGTAAAGGAAAAACTCACACTGACGGATCAGGCCCTTGGGTCCGCCAAGCCGATGCATCATTTTGTACAGATCAACCACCTGTTTGACGGTGTAAGGGGGCATGGCCTGTTGCCCGTCACGAAACGTGGTGTCCGTGACCCAGATATCCTTGGGCATCCGCATGGGTACCAACCGGTGGTTGAATCCGATCCGTGGAACCTCATCATAGGGGAACGTGTTGCGAAACAGCTCCGGCTCCTTCGGGTTCTCCAGATGCACCGTGTAGGAGTCTGAATCAAACGTGTTGTATCCCGGATTATATTTTAACTCAAACATATCAGCCCTTTCAGTTCGGCGTAGACCGCTCCCCTGCACAACCCCGAATTTCGGCGGGATAGTAATGAAGGCGTGCGGGGATTTCAACAGCAATCACGAAAAGAATCATGTCAGGCAGGATCAACATCATGAAGAGGCTTCATCTTGCGTAAAATACCGTCCCCAACCTCGAGCCGCAGCCTCCAGGGCGCGGGCACGATGAGACAGGGTGTTTTTGACAGCCGGAGCCAGTTCCGCGAACGTCAGGTCACTCCCCAAGGGGACAAACAAGGGATCATACCCGAACCCTCCCTTTCCTCGCACGGCGTTCAGCAGCGTGCCGTCACACACTCCGGACACGGTGCGGGCCACGCCGGAGGGATTTGACAGCGCGATGACACAGCGGAATCGCGCGCGCCGATCATGACAACCTGCCAGTTTTTCGAGAAG
>CAYOQM010000102.1:6638-8903 GCA_964406065.1 uncultured Verrucomicrobiota bacterium | reverse complement strand
AGCTAAGGCCGAATTATGAACTTCGGAGTTGATCTCCCCGCTGGCGAAATATCTCTGGATCGGTTTCACCAATTCGGAGAGTGTCTTGCCGGTCCGGGTAATGAGATTGGCGATATGCAGAACCGCCATGGCTGAACTTTCGGTGGTGTAGTTATCCCGGAAATAATAGTGTCCCGACAGTTCTCCTGCAAAAATGGCCTTGTGATCACGCATTTGCTGTTTTATGAACGCATGCCCCACCCGACTCATCATGGGAGTCCCTCCACTGGCTTCAATGACTTCCTTGACCGCCCAACTGCTCCGGAGGTCATAGAAGATCACGCCTTTTTCCTGTTCCAGGATGCTGGAGGCTATAAGCGCGGTGATCATGTCCATCGCCACGATCTGCCCGTTCTCGTCCACGAAGCCGGCGCGATCGGCATCGCCATCAAACGCAACGCCGAAATCATACTTCCCGTTGCGGATCGTCTCTCTCAATGCATCAAGGGTTTCGGTCTTGAGCGGGTTGGCCTCATGATTCGGGAACGTGCCGTCCAGTGTGTCATACAGACGTGTCATATCAATGACCCCATCCAAACATTTCGCTTCCAGAATGCCCATGGCGTTTGCGAAATCAACAGCAATTCTAACGGGACGCTTGAGGGCGCCAATCTTTCGGACATGCGCGATATAGGCGGGAACAATGTCATAAGTGGTGACCGAGCCCACTTTCGTAGCGGGTGCGGGAAATCTCTTGTTCTGCACAATTTGCTCAATGTCCTTAATCCCGGTAGCGCCGCTTATCGGGATCCCCTGTTCGCGACATAACTTGAAGCCATTCCATTCTCCAGGATTATGTGAGGCGGTGATCATGATGCTGGCATCCGCACCGAGGGATCCATTCGCAAAGTAGGACATCGGGGTTGAGCACAGTCCGACACTGATGACGTCGGCTCCCTGCATGCAGATTCCCCGGCATAGTGCGTCAAACAGAGGGATTGAATGCGGACGCATGTCATATCCGATGACCACTTTCCTGCAGTTAAGAAAAGCAACAAAAGCACGGCCAATATCTCTGGCCAGATCCTCGTTCAGATCCTTGCCGTAGATTCCTCGAATGTCATACGCTTTAAATATGCTCATAATGACCTCCTGGCGGAAAATGTCTTGTCTCCCAATAAAAAACGGGACGCCGACAAGCGTCCCGTGTTATCAGGCTTTGCGCCACTCTTACGCGTGGAGCTTGTGCACCGTGGTGCGCGATGTCTTCTTGACGGGCACAGCCTTGGTCGACGACTTCTTGACAGGGGTCACCTTGCCCTTGACGGGCGTTGCCGTCTTCTTCAGGGATTCTTCCTTGGCCTTCGCCAGTTTGGCGGCTTCATCGGCCTTCTTGCGCATATCTTCCTGAACCTGAAGCTGGTGCTGACGGGTCCATTCCATGGCGGTCTGGCGCAGTTTTTCGGCCTCATTCATCTTGAGGGCAGAGTCCTGCTTGATCTGGTCGCATTCCACGCGAAGCGTTTCTTTCTCAGCCGTGACGCGATCAAAGTCTTTGCGTCTATTGGTCGCCGTCACACTCGCCCAAATGGCCCAGATTGCAAGGACAGCAGTCAGCACTAACAGCATCATGACTGTTGTATTCTTCGGTTCGCGCAAAGATTCAT
Organism: uncultured Verrucomicrobiota bacterium; assembly: GCA_964406065.1. GTDB lineage: Bacteria > Verrucomicrobiota > Kiritimatiellia > CAIKKV01 > CAITUY01 > JAABPW01. Next base: position 7,257 of record CAYOQM010000102.1, on the reverse strand, counting down.
TTTCCATCATTGTTACTCCTGTTCGCTTCTCGCTTTGACGTGTTCTTCAAAAATCGGTCGTCACTATGCGAAATCATTATCGTGAATACAAGCGAATTTTGCGCGCAATTTGGAGAGCCGTGAAAGCAGGGAATAAAAATCGGTTGACTGACACGAGGCGAGTGGATAGATTACGCCACTTTTCGGGCACTTTGCCCCCATCGTCTATCGGTTAGGACAACAGGTTCTCAACCTGTGAAGAGGGGTTCGACTCCCCTTGGGGGTGCCACTCGCATGGCGTTACGGGCTTTTCTCCTTGTCGCTGAAGTGCGTCATGCTATATTCCGACCGTGGCCCAACAGACCCTCCATTTGAGTCAGGAACAACGCCTTCACATGGTGATGGCGCCCCAATTGCGCCAGTCGCTGGAAATGCTACAAGCCCCTGTTCTTGAATTGCATGCCATGATCCGGGCCGAGATGGATAGCAATCCCACCCTGGAGGAAATTTCACGCGAGGCTCCGCAGGTGGAGGTCGAAAAGGTCAATTCGGAAATCGAGGACAGCAAGGCCATGGACTTCCGCAAGGAATTTGAAACCCTTGCCCGGCTGGATGATGAGTGGAAGGATTATTTCTTTCA
>CAYOQM010000102.1:0-6628 GCA_964406065.1 uncultured Verrucomicrobiota bacterium | reverse complement strand
GCGGATATCAGCCCTATTCGCAAGAGTCGGAGGAAAAACGGAATTACCTTTATGACTCTATCCCTCAAAGCGAATCCCTTCAGGAACATCTCTTGCACCAGCTGTCACTCGCTGAGTTCAATGAAGCGGACAAGGCGCTGGGAGAGCTCATTATCGGCAGTATCACTGACGACGGCTATTTGACAACGAATATTGAGGAATTGGCGTCAGCTTGCGGGGCTGATGCCACCCATATGCAGGATGTCCTCACGGTGATTCAGGATTTTGATCCTCTTGGAGTGGGGGCCCGGGACTTGCGGGAGTGTCTTCTGTTTCAACTGGAACGACTTGGAAAGGCCGACAGTCTCTCCGGGAGGATTGTCAGCGCCCATCTGGAGCGCCTGGCCTCCCATAAATTCCAGGACATTGCCCGCCATCTCAAGGTTTCCGTCGAGGAGGTTCAATTGGCCGCCAATTTTATCGCCACCTTGGAACCCAAGCCCGGCCGGGCCTATAGCGCTGAATCGTCCCCCTTCATCACGCCCGAGGTTGTAGTCCGTAAGGTCGGCGATGACTATGTCGTGGTCATGAACGACGACGACCTGCCACGCCTGCGTATCAGTAAACATTACCGTTCCCTGATGAGCGACACCGACACCGGGCAGGAGGTTCGCGACTACATTCAGGAGCGGATACGCTCCAGCGCCTTTCTCATCAAGAGTATCCACCAGCGCCAGCAGACCATCTTCAAGATCGCAACGGAAATCGTCAGGGTTCAGCGTGAATTCTTTGAGAAAGGCATCGCCTTTCTTACGCCACTAACCATGTCAGAGGTCGCCGACGCCGTTGGCCTCCATGAGACCACCATCAGTCGCGCCGTGGCGGGTAAACATATGCAAAGCCCCCAGGGCATTTTTGAAATGAAATATTTCTTCACTCCGGGATTGAAGACCGGTGATGGCAGTGTCATCTCCAATAAAACCGTCAAGGATGTCATTGCCAATCTGGTTGCCGGAGAGAGTAGTGAAACCCCACTGTCGGACCAGGATATTCTTGAAATCCTTACCGAAAGGGGGATCCAGATCGCCCGCCGCACCGTGGCGAAATACCGAATCGCCCTCAGGATTGCCCCCTCCCACATGCGGAAACGGTATGGCTGACCCGTATTATGAGCCAACTGCTATGGGATCCCGGTCTTGAATCAAGGCTGAAAGCCAAACTCGATCCCGTCCTGACGGCGCAGTCCCTTCATTTAGCTGACTTGCCTCCTGCAGCGGAAGCCTGGATCGTACAAGCGATGGCGCGCAGTTCTGGCAACACCGTTATTTGGATCACGGATGATGCCCGCACGCTGGAATCACGCGCCAGGGACTTTCAGACTCTCACCCCGCCCGGCGGTCTCCCTCCCCTACTGTTCCCAAGCTGGGAGGTATTACCCTCCAAAACTCTATCCGCCCCTGAGCCCGGAGTGGTCGGAGCCAGAATGGAATGCCTCGCAGCTTTGGCGAAGGCCAAGCCGCGACTGATTGTCACATGCGCTCAGGCACTTATGGAAAGAACCTTGTCGCCTGACGTGTTCAAGGCCTATTCACGCACTCTGAGGCAGGGGTGTGCGTTTGATCCGTCTGATCTGACCACCGTGCTGGAACAATCAGGATATCTCTTCTCCGCTGAAGTCCAATCACCCGGCGAGGCCGCCCGTCGCGGGGGAATTCTTGATGTCTGGCCCCTTTCGGCATCGGCCCCCCTGAGGCTTGAGTTTTTCGGGTCTGTCCTGGAATCCATCCGGGAATTTGATCCTATCGAGCAGCAGTCAACCCAAACCTGCTGTGAGGCCCTTCTGACTCCAGCCGGGGAATGGAAACATCTCCATGCGGCGTCAAATAATGGCGCCTTCCTGCTTTCTCACATCCCTTGCGGTGGACTGATTTTAATCTGGTCGGATCTGGACGCCATACGCCAGCGCGCAGACACCTACGAGAGTGCGGCCCGTGAGGCCAAGGCAGGACTGCTTGTCGGGCGTTTGGGTGAGCTTGAGGCGGATCTTCGTATAAGGTCTGCAACCCGTCAGATCTTTATAGGATCGGGCCCTGATTCCCCCCTGCCAACCGTCGATCTTGATTTTCGCGCTGTCGATTCCATGCCCTCCGTGACGGCCCGGCATGCTTTACATCCAGATATTATCGAAACCACCCGGCGCCATTTCCTCGATAACACGGCAACAGGCATGAAGGCGGGAATCCAGACCTGCTTCTGTTTCGACAGCCAGGGAACCCAGGATCGTTTCTGGGAGGCCTATGGCGGAATCTTCGGAAAATCCCCCCCGATCCTCTCCCAATTTCCCTTGTCCGGTGGCTTCTCCAACCCTTCACTTGGGCTTCTGGTTATCGCGGAATCCGACCTGTATGGCCGTAAGATCCAACGGCGCCAATTGCGCACACCCAAGTCTGAAGCCCGGCGCACGGGTGTCCGGGTAAGCGACTGGACCGACATGGAACCCGGCAACCTGGTGGTGCATATCGAGCACGGTGTCGGTCGCTACCTTGGATTGCGGGAAATCAGGGTTGCCAGCCAACTCCAGGAGGCACTGGCCATTGAATATGCCGAAGGCGCCCGACTCTATGTGCCGGTTTCCCAAGCCCACCTGCTGACCCGTTATGTCGGGGTCGGCCGTCGTAGCGTGGCGCTGCACCAACTGGGTGGTAAACGCTGGGGTCGCGAAAAACTGGCGGCCGAACATGCCGTACAAGACCTTGCAGGAACTCTCCTGGAAATTCAGGCCAGTCGTGACTCGCAGGACGGATTCGCTTTTCCTCCGGATGCCCCCTGGCAACATGAGCTTGAGGCTTCCTTCCCCTATGCGGAAACCGAGGATCAGTCAGCGGCAATCCAGGAAGTGAAACAGGACATGGAGAGAACCCGTCCCATGGATCGCCTTCTCTGCGGCGATGCCGGGTATGGCAAAACGGAAGTGGCCATCCGGGCGGCTTTCAAGGCCGTCATGGCAGGAAAACAAGTTGCCGTGCTGGTCCCGACTACGATCCTGGCCCAGCAGCATTTTCAAACCTTTTCCGAACGCATGGCTCCATTCCCCGTCAGGATCGAGATGCTCAGCCGATTCTGTACCCGTACCGAATGCGTGGATGTTGTGAAAGGCCTTGCAGAGGGAACGGTGGACATCGTGATCGGCACCCATGCCCTGCTCCAGCCAGACCTTGCATTTAAAAACCTGGGACTGGTCATCATTGACGAGGAGCAGAAATTCGGCGTGTTGCACAAGGAGCGCTTTAAACATATCCGGCGTCTGGTAGATGTGTTGACGTTGACGGCAACACCCATCCCGCGAACACTTTACATGAGTCTTACCGGCGCACGGGATCTCAGCACTATTCAGACCCCGCCGCAGGACCGCCTTGCCGTTGAGACACTTGTTGTTCCCGACACGGATGCCGTCATCCGCGAGGCCTTTCTGAGGGAATTGACACGCGGAGGGCAGGTCTTCTTCCTTCATAACCGGGTTCGAAGTATTGACCGGCTCCGTGAGCGGCTCCAACGACTGGTTCCGGAGGCAAGGCTGGGTGTGGGTCATGGCCAAATGTCGTCCGGAATGCTGGCTGATATCATGCGACAGTTCGCCGCCGGCGAGTTTGATGTTCTGCTCTGCACGACCATCATCGAAAGCGGCCTCGACATTCCCAATGCCAATACCATCATGATTGACCGTGCCGACCGGTTCGGGTTGTCCGAGTTATACCAATTGCGTGGTCGTGTAGGGCGATCCAAACACAAGGCTTATGCCTACATGCTGCTACCGGGACAATCCCACATTGATCCAACGGCTCGCAAACGCATCCAAGCCATCAAACAGTATTCAGGAGCCGGGGCCGGATTCAGGCTGGCCATGCGTGACCTTGAAATCAGGGGCGCCGGCAACCTGCTGGGCGCGGATCAAAGCGGGCATATCGCCGCCGTTGGATTCGGACTCTACTGCCAACTCCTGCGGCACACCATCGCCAAACGCAAGGGCGAACCCCTGCCGCCGGTCATTGACGTGGATATCACATTGGATTTTATCAGTCTTTCTCCGTCCGATGCCGGGGCTCAGCACTCGGCGATCATCCCACTGGCCTATGTTGAGGACGAACGATTGAGGGTCAGTCTTTACCGTAGGATTGCCGAAACGGCCTATATCAAGGAAGTCCACGCCCTGCGTCAGGCTTTCAAAGACCGGTTCGGTCCCATTCCGGCGGAATGTGAGCGCCTGCTGAAGCTGGCGGAAATCCGCATCTTGGCGGCAATGAAAAAGATCCAGTCGGTACAGGTCGAGGACGACAAGATCATGCTCAAGCGTCAGGGTGATTATATCATGAACCATGGCCGGTTCGTTCGCTTGTCATCAACCACGCCCGATGCCAAAATCGATGAACTCCGTCATCATCTTCGCCACGTGTGAGGAGGTAAAAAATGATGTATTTCATGTGTTCAATCTTGGTATTTCTTCGCTAAGGTTGTAATCTGTAACCAGATAGAAAGGGGCAAGTAAAGCGGTTATGGACACAGCCACACAAAATGCAAGCCGTTCCGTCAGGGGGAAGTTGGGTCGGTATTTTTCACGACGTAAGACCCACGAGGCGGCTGTTCCTCAAAATCGCAGAACCCACAGTCGATTTCCTTGCGAGTTGCCTGTGGAATTACATCTCGAAACCCCGGGAAATCTGTCGATTCTGAACGCGGTGGCACGGGATATTTCGCGCGGCGGAATGCTTGTCGAATGCCCGACGGTGCCCGCTATCATGAGCGCCTGCTATGTCACATTCCGAGTGCCTGATTGGGGGCCATTCAAGGCGCATCAGAATGAACTGGTCATGGCGCAGGCCCGGGTTCAGCACTGCAATCCTGCGGGGATGAACTTCGGTCTGGCGATTGCAAACGCCATGGGATGACGGAAACTACTTGAACCTGATTTCAATGTCCCCGTTTTCGTCCCGCAATGTGATGCTGTAGACGTTGATTTTGACAATCAGAAATCCGCCAGCCTTCTCGCCCTCCATCATCGAAGAACCGTTAAGGATGGCCACGGGATTTTTCTCGGAATAAAATATCCCTCCAAGAATCGGGAGATTCGCCCTGGTTGTACTGTTGCGAAAGGAGGGGGTCACGACCCGCTCCTTGGCGCCTTGAGTCGAATCCACGGCGGCAACCACAGGGGAATTGGTTCCCGGGGCTGCCACGATCTCTCCGACAACCGTTCCCGATGGCGTTGGCGTCGCGGGGACAGCAGGTGAGGGAGACAGCACAGGGTCTGGGCCCGCAAGGGGCGCCTGGGAACTCGCAGGGCTTGTTCCGGCCCCAGGCACTGTGCGCCCTTCCGCGACGATTGAAAACGTTATGCCGCGGGAAAAATACAATACAACGCCGGAAACGAGAAACACGCCAATCAAAATGGCAATAAACACCGGGGCTCGGGATGAATGAACCTGCGGCGGCGGTTGCTTGGAAAACAATTCATGTGGTGCGTCCGCAGGAGGTGGCATCCCTGCCGAACGCTGCTTTTGGACCTTCCGCAATGCTTCGCCGATGGTGCTCATAGATTGCCGCTACGCGAGCTGTTCCCCTTCAAGTTCCTTGATGCACTCCCCGACCAGAAAGGGATCCATTGTAAAGACTTCCTTCACAAAGCCGCGCAAAAGGACCTTATCAGCCAGGATATTGATCAACCGCGGCACTCCGCCGGTGTGATCATAGATGGCTTTGATGGCGCCGGCACTGAAGGCCACACTGCCGCGGGCACCGGCCACGGCAAGCCGGTGCCTGATATAGTCCGCCACTTCGGCCTCATTCAGCGCCCGGATATGGAATCGGACGGCAATACGCTGCTTGAGCTGGACGAGTTCCGGCGCATTCAGTTTGTCCTTCAGCTGGGGCTGACCGACCAGCACGATCTGGAGGAGCTTTTCCTTTTCCGTCTCCAGGTTCGAAAGCATCCGGATCATCTCGAGGGCCGGGAAGCGCATATTCTGGGCCTCGTCGATAATCAGGACGGCATTGTGGCCCTGTGAAAGTTGTGCCAGCAGGAACTGGTTTACTTTCTTGATCAAGGCGCCCTTGGTGCGCTTTTCGACGGTGATGCCAAAATCCTCGACAATGGCTTCCAGGAGCTGGATTTCCGGCAGAACCGAATTGAGGATCAAGGCGACCTTGACCTTCGCGTCGAGGTGGTTGATCAGGGCGCGGCAGAGGGTGGTTTTGCCCGCCCCGATTTCGCCCGTGATCGCCAGGAATCCCTTGCGCTGTTCAATGCCGTAACGCAGGTGGTCCAGTGCCTCCTGGTGAGTCGGACTGAGGTAGAGGAAACCCGGGTCACTCGTGACATTGAACGGGCTCTCCTTCAGGTTGTAAAATTCCCGGTACATCGTGAGATTTTTTCCACTGCCACGCCTCGATCAGCAAGAGCGCGTCCCATTTGATATAGCGATCGTATCAATTGATGGGATGATGGCAAACATAAACGTTCCTTGTCCCTATTCAGTTCCGCTCAGTTCTCGCCACCGGCCCGTACGTCATCATGATGCTTGTATTTTGCGACATGATGAGAGACACTTACAAAGGATGAGAAGAGGAGATACATGAGAACAACCGTAAGTCTGGA
>CAYOQM010000101.1:0-8928 GCA_964406065.1 uncultured Verrucomicrobiota bacterium | reverse complement strand
TCTCCCCGATATTTGTCGTGCGCCGGGGTTGGGCGGGCGGGTGAGTAATCGCTCGACATAGGGCGCTTCTTTTTCGAGAATGAGGGCTTTTCAGGAGGATCAACAATGAAAGGCATCATTCTCGCAGGCGGATCGGGAACACGGCTGTTCCCCTTGACCAAGGCGGTCAGCAAACAACTGCTGCCGATTTACGACAAGCCGATGATCTACTACCCCCTCTCCGTCCTCATGCTGTCGGGGATCCGCGAGATCCTGATCATCAGTACCCCGCATGACCTGCCCCTCTTCCGGGAGTTGCTGGGCGACGGGAAGCAGTTGGGCATCCAGCTGAGTTACAAGGAGCAGCCCAAGCCCGAGGGGTTGGCGCAGGCGTTCATCATCGGCCGCGAGTTCATCGGGAAAAGTCCCGTGGCGCTGATTCTCGGCGACAACATTTTCTACGGGCACAATTTTTCCGCGGTGTTGAGGGAGGCCAGTCAGCTCTCGAAAGGGGCGCTGATCTTCGCCTATCCCGTGGCGGATCCCGAGCGGTACGGCGTCATTGAATTCGATGCCGCCGGCAAGGCGCTTTCCCTCGAGGAAAAGCCCGCGCAGCCGAAGTCGAAATTCGCCATCCCGGGCCTGTATTTCTACGACAACCGGGTCGTCGATATTGCCGCCAACCTCAAGCCCTCCCCGCGCGGGGAACTGGAAATCACGGATGTCAACCTGGCCTACCTTCAGTCCGGCGAGTTGCGCGTGCATTCGCTCGGACGCGGCTTCGCCTGGCTGGATACCGGAACGCATGATTCGATGTACCATGCGGCCAGTTTCGTGCAGACCGTCCAGGTCCGGCAGGGCTTCAAGATGGCCTGCATCGAGGAGATCGCCTATTCCCTCGGCTATATCACCCGCGACCAGCTCAAGGCGCTGGGGAAGGTCATGGCCAAGAATGAATACGGCCAGTACCTGATCCGCATGGCGGAGGAAGACTGATCATGGCGTTGCAGGTTATCCCCCAGGACATCCCCGAGGTAAAACTGGTCATTCCGCAGGTGTTCGGTGATGCCCGCGGGTTCTTTCAGGAGACGTTCAAGGCGGAGGCCTACCGCGAGGCTGGCATTGACGCGGACTTCGTGCAGGATAACTGGTCCCGGTCGGTGAAAGGGACGCTCCGCGGACTTCATTACCAGCTGCCTAATCCGCAGGACAAGCTGGTCTGGGTCGTTCGGGGCGAGATCTATGACGTGGCGGTCGACATCCGGCGCGGCTCGCCGACGTTCGGTCGCTGGGTTGGGGCCGTGCTTTCCGAGGCCAATCACCACCAGTTCTTTATCCCGGCGGGGTTCGCGCACGGATTCTGTGTCATGAGCGACGAGGTCGATTTCATGTACAAGTGCAGCGCCGTCTATTCGCCGAAGGATGAGAAGGGAATCCTCTGGTCCGATCCTGCCCTGGCCATCCCCTGGCCCGTGCAGGCGCCCATCCTCTCGAAACGGGATGTGGCGTTGCCGCCGCTCCAGCGCATGTCGGACCAGGACTTGCCGGCGTATTGAAGGAGCGTTAATTTCCCTCATGGATCCCACACCTTCAGGCAGTCTTCTGGAGCAGCGGCTGGGTCGGGCATTGCTCACCCAGCGGCGCCACCTGCAGGAACATTATGTGTCCCGCATGTTCGGCCACGGGCTGACATATTTCCATATCGAGAACATGCTCTGGGTCCATTGGATGATCCGGTTCGGGCTCAAGATGACGGGGTTGTACAACCGCGGGCGGCGTAACGCCCTGTCGGTTCGGGTGAAGCATAACCGCCTCCCGATCCGCGGACTCCCTCCGGAATTCGAGGGCTTTGTCCTCCTGCAGCTCTCCGACCTGCATCTCGACATCAATGAGGACATGGCGGATGCCATCGCGCGGGTTGTGGCACCCCTCCAGTATGATATGTGCGTGATGACCGGCGATTACCGCGCCAAGACCTACGGGAGCATTGACCGCGCCCTGGAGGATTTGGCCCGCCTGCGCCGGGTTCTGCACGGGGAGGTCTACGGAGTCATGGGCAATCATGATTTTGTTGAAATGCTGCCCCTCATGGAAGCCATGGGAATCCGTTTCCTGATGAACGAGCATATCCTGCTGCGGCGGGGCGGGGCGGCCATCTGCCTGGCGGGAGTGGATGACATTCATTTTTATGAGACCGACAATATCCAGAAGGCCGCCGCGCATCTGGATCACGAGGTGCCCTCAATACTCCTGTCCCATTCCCCCGAAATTTACAGGAAAGCCGCCGCCTGCAAGTTTGACGCGGTGCTGTGCGGGCACACCCATGGCGGGCAGATCTGTCTTCCGGGCGGATTTCCCCTGCTGGTCAACACCAGGGCGCCCCTGAAGATGGCCCGGGGCGCATGGGAATACCGCGGCATGAAAGGCTACACTTCCGTCGGCACCGGGTGCTCGGGGATAGACGTCCGTTTTAGCTGTCCCCCCGAGGTGACCCTGCACACGCTGGTTTCTACTCCAGATCCGTGCGCGGCTTGAAGAACCGGTCCTGGATCTTCTCCATGTAGAGATAGATGCCGGGGGTCACGAACAAGGTGATGACCTGTGCGAACATCATCCCGCCCACCACGACCAGTCCCAAGGGAATCCGGCTGGAGGCGTCCGCCCCGTAACCAAGCGCGATCGGCATGGCGCCGAGGATGGCGCACATTCCCGTCATCAGGATCGGGCGGAACCGCACCAGGCAGGCGCTGTGGATGGCGTCGTAACTGTTCATGCCCTCGGCCTTGCGCTGCAGCGCGAAGTCCACCATCAGGATCCCGTTCTTCGTGATCAGCCCCAGCAGGACGAACACGCCGATATAGGCATACAGCGAGAGCTGGCTGCAGGACAGGCCCATCTTGAAAAAGACGAACAGTGTCAGGAACCCGCCGAACACCGCCACGGGCAGCGTCGTGAGAATGGTGAACGGATGGATGTAGCTTTCATAGAGGATTCCCAGCACGATGTACTTCAGGAAGATTGCGATGAGCAGCAATATCCCCAGGCTGGCGATGGACTTCTTGAATTCCAGGGCGTCTCCCACGAAGCGGCCATGCACGCCCTCCGGCAATATCCTGGCGACACTTTCTTCCACCGCTTTGGTGACGAAGCCGAGGGGGACACCCGGCCAGGCGCTGAAGGAGACGACCGCGGTCTCATGCTGCTGGGCGTGGGGCACGTTCTGGGGCCCTGACTCCTCGGTCCAGCGCACCACCGATTTTAGCGGAACCAGCGCCCCCTGGGATGAACGGAGATAGAGCAGGGACAGGTTGTCCGGCAGGCGCTGGCTGGACTTTTCGATTTCCGGGATGACCTGGTACTGGTCCTGTTCCGTCGTGAACTGCGCCACGTAGCCGCCGCCGAAGGCCAGGGCCAGGGCCTGCTCGATGGCGTTCGCCCGGATGCCCAGGGCCGAGGCGCGATCCCGGTCCAAGGTCACGGACAGGCGCGGCATGGTCAACTTCACGCTGTTCTGGAAGGCATAGGGAATCAGGAACCCAATCTGGCGCAGTTCCCCCTCGAGAGCAAGTCCCGCGCTATAGACGGCATCGCGGTCCAACCCCGTCAGCATGTAGCTGTAATCGGAACCCATGGCTGTCGGATCGCCTCCGGAACTGATTTTCAGGACGGGCATTGGTCGAAGCCCCGCCACGCCGTCGGGAAGGGAGGCCAGTTGCCCCATCAGTTTGCCCGCGATCTGGTCAATGGGAGGACGCTCACGCGGCGGTTTCAGCCGGATAAAGACAAACCCCATGCTCTGGTCCGCGCCCGGCATGAAGCCCGAGGCGCTGCCAACCTTCAACACGGCGGGATCCTGCTTGACGATGGAGGTGACCTTGGCCTGGTATTGGTGCATCTGTTCGGCTGTGGCTCCCTGAGGCATGATCGTGAAGCCGAAAATGAAACTGCTGTCGCCCGGCGGCAGGAAACTGCCCGGGATCAGGAAGTACAGGACGATGGAACCCAGCAGGCAAAACGCCCAGGAAACCAGGGCGATCCACTTGTGGCGCAACTGGAAGTGCAGCGCCCGGCCATAGAGGCGTACCAGGTTGGCGATGAAGCTCGTGATCCCGCGCTGGACCGCGTTGGGCGCCTTTTCGTGGTGCAGGATGCGGGCACACATCATGGGCGACAGCGTCAGCGCCAGGATCGTCGACACGATGATGGCGAAGATCACCGTGAGCGCGAATTCACGGAGATTGCGGCCCACCGCGCCGCTCATGAAAACCAGCGGGAGGAAGACGATGACCAGTGCCGCGCTGGTCGACAACACCGTGAATGAGATTTCCTTCATGCTCTGCAGGGCCGCCGGAATCGGCTTCTTGCCTTCCTCGAGATGGCGCACCGTGTTCTCCAGCACCACGATGGCGTCATCCACCAGGAACCCCACCGACAGGATGATGCCCATGAGCGACAGGGTGTCCAGATTGAAGCCGGCGGGCAGCATCAGGGCGCAGGTTCCCAGCAGGGAGATCGGCAGCACGATGCTGGGGATGATCGTTTCCCTGACCCGGCCAAGGAAGAAGAAGATCACCATGACCACCAGGATCAGGGCAATGCCGACGGTGACCTGGACATCATGCAGGGACTCGCGGATCGGGCCCGCGCCATTGAACATGGTTTCCAGTTTGACCGTGGAAGGCAGTTCCTTTTGCGCTTCCTCGAGTGCTGCCGTGATACGGTCGGCCACCGCGACGGTATTGGCGCCGCTGACGCGCGAGATGCGCATCACCACGCACTTTTCATAATCCGTCCTGCCGGGAGGGCAAAAGCGGATGTTGACCAGGTCGTTGGCAAGACTGTCCACGCATTTGGCCACATCCCGGAGCCGCACGGGGGCATTCTGGCGTGTGGCAATGATCAGGTTCTCGTATTCGCGGGCCGTGCGCAATTGACCCTGCGGCTCGATGGTAAAGGTCCGCTCCCCGGCGTTCAGGCTCCCGCCTGGAATATTGACGGTCCCGGCCTGAAGCGCGGCGGCAAGTTCGTCCACCCCGATCTGGTAGGCGGCCAGGTTCTCCGGACTGAACTGGATCCGTATGGCCCGCTTCGATCCCAGGGGCTCGACCTTCGAAACGCCCTCGACCATGCTGAGCTTGCGGGCCACAACATGACTGGCGTAGTCGTACAAGTCGCCGGGGGTCATGGTTTCGGAGTAGAGCATCAGGTAGTAGATCGGGGCATCCGCCGGGTTGAACTTCTGGTAGGTGGGCGGACTCGGCAGATCCTTCGGGAGATTGTTCTGCGCCCGCGTGATGGCCGCCTGGACATCCGGAGCCACCAGGTCGACACTGCGGTTCAGGCTGAACGTCAGGGTGATCGTGCTGAATCCCTGCTTGTTGTCCGAATACATGAACTGCAATCCGCTGATTTGCGTGAATTCATTCTCCAGCGGCGTGGCGACAGCCGAGGCCATGGTGGCCGGACTGGCGCCGGGGTAGGCCACGGTCACCTGGATAACGGGGTAGTCTACCGTGGGCAGGCTGTTCACGGGCAGTTGGATGTAAGCCCAGATGCCGCCCACCACCATCAGCACGGTGATCAGGACCGTTGCGACCGGGCGCCGGATGAAGATTTCAGAAAAGGTCATGTTGGGTTCTCCTCGCAACAGTTAGGGTTTGACAGGCACTTGCGGCGCCGAGGCCGGGACTGCGGAAGCATCCCTCACCACCGCGCCGGGGATCACCGCCAACTGGCCGGTGGTGATAACCGTCTCGCCCGCCGCGACTCCGTCGGCCACCTGAATCAGGTCGTGGTAGCGTGCTCCCGTTTTGACCGGGCGAAATTGGGCCTTGTTCTCCTTGTCGGCCACGTACAGGTAAGGTCCATTCTTGCCGAACAGCACCGTGCTTTCCGGAACCATGATGGCGTCCTGGACCTTGCCCACGGCAATTTCGACGTCGACGAACTGGTTGGCCCACAGGTTCATGCCGGTGTTGTCGATGTCGCCGCGCACCAGGATCGTGCCCGACATGGCGTTGACGGCGTTGTCGATGAGGGTCAGGGTTCCGGGATAACTGCGGGGATCACCGCGGGGGGTGACGGTAACCTGGACAGGACCGGCGGCCATCGCGCTGCGAAGCGCTCCGAGATACTGTTCCGAGATGGCGCATTCCAGTCGCAGCGGGTTGTAGCTGCGGATGTTGACCAGGCGGCTTATGCCCGCGGCCACCAGGTTGCCGGCATCGACATAGCGCTTGGAGCAGACCCCATCCAGCGGGGAGGTGATGGTGCAGCGTGTGAGATTGAGCCTTGCCTGGGAAAGTCCGGCCTGGTCCATCTTGAGCTGGGCTTCCAGGGAAGCCACCCGGGTCCTGAGGGTGTCGAAGGACTCGGTCGAGATCAGTTTCTTTTCCAGCAGGGGCTGGTTGCGCTGCAGGGTGTTACGCGCCAGGTCCAGATTGCCCTGATCGGCGGCGACCATTCCCTCGGCCTGCTCGACGCGCATCTGATAGTCGCGCGGATCGATCTGGAAAAGCGGCTGCCCGTTGGTCACCACCGCGCCCTCCTTCGCCAGGATAGTGAGCAGAAGTCCTGAAACTTGAGGAACAATGTCCACGTTTTCCCGGTCCAGCAGCGTGCCGTAGGTGGAAATCAGGATGGGAGTATCCATCTTGACCGCAGTGGCCAGCTTGACCATGGCGGGCGGTCGCGGGGGCGGGCCCCCCTTCTTCGCGCAGGCGCCGGTGGCCAGCGCCAGGGCGCCGACCAGAAACAGGGGGATGGCATGGTGTCGTGTGATGTTCATAGTATCGGTCTCCCGTCCGTCCTTGTGGTTCTATTTGTTCTTGATGTCCTTGAGAGGATTACTGCCTTTTTCAATCAAGCCCGTGGCATGGGTGAGATAGGCCAACGCCGTGAAGATCTCCTGCCGGACGGCAACCTGCTGGCTGCGCGCCTGGGCCAGTTGAGCTTCAGCGTTGAGCAGATCGAGAAGGGTCTTCACGCCGGAGGCATAGCTTTCCAGGGCCATCTCCCGCGAGGCCGTGGCGCTTTTCAGGGCCATGGTGCTGAACTCATGCTTCCGGAGGGCTGTCTCATAAGTCTGGAAGCGGATCCAGATTTCGGCGCTGGCGGCGAGTTCCGCCTGCCGGAGTTGTTCGCGCATGGCCTGGGCCTGCGCCTCGGCGGTATGCGCGGCACTCAGTGTCTGGTAGCCGTCGAAGAGATTCCACTTGAGGCTGACGCCGCCCGTGTAGGCCCAGTCATTGGCGGCCGCGGCGCGGTTGGCCAGGCCGTAGAGTTCATAGTAGTTGCGGGTCACGGATCCATTGAGATAGAGCGATGGCCAGCGTGAGGCTTTGGCGACACGGAGGGCGGCTTCCCGCGCCGCCAGCATGGCGCGGGCGGAGGCCAGGTCAGGCCTCCGCGCCAGGGCCTCGTCGGTCAGGCGCCTGAGATCCTGCCCTGAAAGGGACTCCGGTAACGCCGTGGCGGGCGGGATGACGCGAATCCCGGTGTCGGCCGGCAGATGGAGCGCCTGGGCCAGAAGGCCTTCGGCGGTTTTTTCCTGACCCTCGGCGGCGGCCAGGGCATAGCGCGACTGGTCGTAACTGGTTCGGGCCTGCAAGACATCCAGCTCGACGCCGAGTCCGGCATCGCGACGGTCGCTGGCGGCCTCGAGAATCGCCTTGGCATCCAGGGAGTTCGTTTGGGCGGCTTCAACGAGAGCCCGGGCGCTGATCACTCCATAGTAGGCGGTCTGGACATTCAGAAGCGTGTCCTGAATGGCCTGGTTGAAGGCGAAATTGGCCGCGTACACCGTTTGGAGCGCCTGTTCCACGGCGGCATTGCGACCGCCGCCGAAATTGCAGACGAGATAACTTAATTGGAGTCCGGGTCCATAGGACAGGGTATTGGCGTCAAAACTGTCCGGATGGGCCGCCGTGGTCTGGCGGGTGAGCCCGGCGACAGCGGTCACGCTGGGCATGAAGTAGCCTTCGGCGTAGCGGACCTGTTCCGAGGCCGCGCGGGCCTGGTGCCAGGCCCGGGTTGTGGCGGGATTGTTCTCAAGCGCAAGATCCGTCAGGGAAAAGAGGGACAAGGGCCGCGACAAGTCCGGGATCCCGGCCCGGAGGTCGCGCCACACGGGGTCGGCGGCCTGGCCGGCGGGAGGGATCCAGGCCTCTGTCCGGGAGGCGGGAGGCGGGGCTTGCACGCAACCCGTCAGAAGGGGAAATAGACCGCAGGTCACAGCTATCAATCCATAAACGGTGATGTTCATCGGGGTGCCTCGCATGGGGTTAAGCCTTGATTTTCCGGGTGCGAACGTGTTGAGAGCGGCGGTGATGGGTCGCCTTCAGAAGGGTATCCACCAGGGTTTTGACATAGGTTTCCGGGCCGGCCGCACGGTAGCCGAACAGGGTTTCGCACCAGGCATAGTGCGACAAGGCGCCCAGGAACGCGTGGGCCTGAATTCTGGGGGAGGCCATGACCAGGCGCCCGGCCTTCACCTCGGCGGTGAAGTAACGGCAGAGGAGATCCATCTTGCGCAGGGGCGGGGGGCGCTGGCCGGGCTGGTCATGCTTGGGGATGGTGACTCCGCTGGAACTGACCATCATCAGCCGCGGCAAGACCAGGCGCAGGTGCTGCAACAAATGGAGGCCGGCCGATTCCAGCGTCGTGCGGAGATCCGCGCGACCGGCCGCGGCCAGGAGGTTGTCCTCCCAGGACGGTTCGCCGGCATTGATGTCCATGGCCATGAGGAACAGGTTGCATTTGTTCTTGAAATGCTTGAACAGCGACCCCTCCGATACGCCGGCCTCCCGCGCGATGACGGCGGTGCCGGCCTTGAAGCCGTCCCGCATGAACACCTTGCGGGCGGCGTCAAGAATCGTGTTCGACTGTATGGAAACCGGTCTGGACATGGGGCTTCGCTTTTCCGAATCAATAAGTAAGTGCTCACTCAAT
>CAYOQM010000100.1:0-9021 GCA_964406065.1 uncultured Verrucomicrobiota bacterium | reverse complement strand
CGACGCCAGGCATACATGCGCAATTCCCTTGATCATGGTCCGCTCCTATTCCTTGTTCCCGCGGCGCCCCACGGGTGCAATGTAGATTGTGAACTCCTCTTTTCCGTCAACCCCGAGCAACCGGTCGCAGGCCTCCCGGTCATACGCCGCGATCGCGCAGTTTCCCGCCCCCAGCGCGGTACAGGCCAGATACAGGTTCTGGCAAACATGTCCGGCATCGATCGCCAGCATCTTGTGGGCCGCCCGGTCATACCGCCATTCCATGCGCGCCGGAATCACGGTCCAGAGGAACGTCACCGCCGCCGAGGCCACGAAGGTCTGATCCATGCAAGCGGAGGCCGCCTTCCGCCCGATGTCCGCGTCCTCTATCAATTTCGCGAGCTCCCCGTCAAACGGCAGGTACCGGTAGAGTCCCGGCGCCAGGCCCTCCACCCGGCTGACCGCGAGATAGGTTTCAAAGGCATGCCGCGCACCCCCCGACGGCACCAGACGCAAGGCGCTGGCCCGGCTCAGCACCTTGCGCACGCCCTGGGTCGCCCAGAGCAGCGCCGACAGTTCCTCCTGCGTGAAGGACTCTCCGGTATACTTGCGGACACTCTCGCGCCGCGTGATCGCCTCGCTGAGCGGCATGCCGCACAATCGCGTCAATGCCGCCGCGCCATCAGGCAGGCCAAGGCGCTCCGTCCCGGGCGGACAGGGCTTCTGGAGAGGCGGCGCCGGCAGGCGCCGTCCCTGGTCCGTGTTGGAAAACTCGATCTTCTTCCACGCATCATCCCTCAGGAAGAACCGGTTCTCCTCATAACGCCCGCCGGGCTCAGGACTGGATGGCGCCTCCGTCATGAGCAGCCGCACCCCGCCCCGGCCGAGGGCACGCCGAGTTTCTTGAGGATGATCTCCAGCGGACAAAAACATGTGAACGCCGACTGGAACAGGTTCAGCCCCACGAACGCCGTGAAGAAGAACCAGCCGTGGTGCACCCACCAGCCCAGGCTGAGACTCGCCAGCACAAACACTCCCGCCACCATTCTCACAATCCGTTCCGTTGTCATGTCGCTTCCTTCCCTTCCCATTCCTTTTCCCGAATCACAGTCCCCGCCAATGCCCGGACATCATACCATTTTCTTTCCACCTACCAGCCAAAAATAGACGAGGGGAATCACCACCAGGGTGAACACCGTCGACACAAACAACCCGAAAATCAAGGACCAGGCCAGCCCGCTGAAGATCGGATCCAGCGTGATCGGCCAGGCTCCCAGCAGGGCCGCCCCCGCGGTCAGGAAGATCGGACGGAACCGCACGGCCCCGGATTCCAGGATGGCCTCCCTGACCGGAACCCCCCGATCCACCGAGAGGCGGATGAAGTCCACCAGGATGATGCCGTTGCGCACCACGATCCCCGCCAGCGCAATCATGCCGATCATGGCGGTCGCGGTGAAGAACACCGGATTGTCAAACCCGCCCACCGGCTTGTTCCCCAGCGCGTTCAACAGCCAGAACCCGGGCATGATCCCGATCATGGTGAGGGGAATGGACATCATGATAATCCCCGGAAGGACATAGGAGCCGGTCTGGTAGGCCAGCAGCACAAAAATACCCACCAGCGCAGCCGCAAACGCCAGGCCGAGATCGCGGAACACGTCCAGCGTGATCTTCCACTCTCCTTCGCCGGACCAGTCGACCTTAATGCCCTTCGGCAAAGGATGTTTGCCAAACCAGGATTCCAGCGCCAGGACCGCATACGCCGGACCGCGTCCCGCCATCTCCCCGGTCACATACACCACCCGTTCCTGATTCTTGTGGTAGATGGTCTTTTCAACGGTCTGCCGCTCGAACCGGCCCAGTTCCCCGAGGGACACCATCTGTCCGCCACGCCCCTTGACGGGAAGGGCCTTCAACTGTTCGATGTCCGACCGTTTTTCACGCGGCACTTTTAACTGGATCGTCAGTTCATTCTGCTCGGTGGGAATGTGCACAAGTCCCACGGACATCCCGGACAGCGCAATCTGGACGGTTTTCACCACATCCTCCGAGGCGATGCCGTTGCGCGCGGCCTTTTCCCGGTCAACGCGGAAGAAGAACTTGTCCTGGTCGTCCTCGACATAGTCATCCACATCCACGACACCCTGTTCGGTCCTCAACCGATCCTCAACCGTCTTAGCCGCCGCGATCACTTCCTCGTACCGGTGGTAGGGCTGGCCATACACCTCGGCCACGACCGTGGATAGCACCGGAGGTCCCGGCGGGACTTCCACCAGTTTCAGGCTGGCTCCCGTGCGGCGGGCCATAGCGGCGATGTCGTTGCGGAGCCGCAACACCAGGGCATGGCTTTCCATCTCGCGGGCCTTGCGCGGCAGCAGGCCGACCCGGATGTCGGCCACATTCGAGCCTTCCTTCAGGTAGTAATGCCGCACCAGCCCGTTGAAATCCATCGGGGAGGCCGCGCCCACCGTGGAGGTGAAATGCGTCACCTCGGGCACCGTGCCCAGGTAGGTTTCCAATTCCCTGACCACGGCGTCGGTCCGCTCGAGCGTGAACGATTCCGGCGTGTCGATCACGATTTGGAATTCGTTCTTGTTGTCAAAGGGGAGCATCTTGAGGGGAACCAATCCAGTCAGGGCCAGGGCAATGGATCCTGCAAAAAGCACTCCAATAACCGCCACCAGCGACCACGTCCTGGACTTTGAGTCGACCAGCGGTTTCATGATCCTGGCATAGACTCGGTAGGTTGCCGTCTCGCGGATGTTGCCTTCATCGTGGGCATGATCATCCACCTTGAGCAACTTGTTCGAAAGCCAGGGCGTAATGGTCACCGCCACAATCAGCGAACTGAGCATGGCCAGCGGCACATTGAGCGCCATCGGCCTCATGTAGGGCCCCATCATCCCGGTAATGAAGAACATCGGCAGGAAGGCCACAATCACCGCCAATGTGGCCAGCACCAGGGGCGACATGACCTCATTCATGGCAAAGGAGATCGCCTGCAGCCGGGGCCTCTTTTTCATGGCCAGATGCCGGTAGATATTCTCTACGCCCACGATTGGATCGTCCACCAGCAACCCCAGGGCCAGGATCAGGGCAAATAGCGTCACCCGGTTGATCGTGTAGCCGGCCAGATAGTTGACGAGCAGGGTAAGCGAATATGTGATGGGCACGGCAATCACCACAATGGCCCCCACACGCCAGTTCATGGCCAGGGCGATCAGACCAATCACCGTGATGATGGCGATGGCCAGGCTTTCCAGCAGGTTGCCGACCTTCTCGTTCGCCGTTTCGCCATAGTTGCGGGTGATGCGGAATTTCACATCGTCCGGAAGGACGCCACCCCGCATGGCTTCCAGCGCCTTTTCAATGTCCCCGGCAACCCAGACGGCGTTACTGCCCTTTTTCTTGGCCACCGCCACGGTCACGGCGGGGAAGGAAGCTCCTTTGCTTCCGACTCCTGACGCCCGCCACTCTTCCCCGCCCGGGGCAAACCCGATGCGGGAATAGGAGGTGGCCTCCTCGGGCCCATCCGTCACCTCCGCCACATCGCGCAGGGTGACCGGACGGCCCGCATGCAGGCCCACCATCACGCTGCGCACATCGTCCGCAGTCCGCAGGAAGTCCCCCGTCTCCACGGAAATTTCCCGGTTCCCTTTCTGGAATGACCCGTTGGCCAGGCGGGCATTAGCCCCCTTCAGCGCCCCGGCGATTTCCATGACCGAGATCTGCTGCGCCGCCAGCCGGTCAGGATCCAGCTTCACCTGAATCTGGCGTTTCTGCCCTCCGTGGATGGTGATGCGGGAACTGTTCTCGATATGCTGGAGGCGGCCTGCCACTTCCTCCGCCACGCGATACAACCCGTGACTGTCGTAACGATCGCTGTACAGGGCCACATTCACAACCGGCACGTCATCAATCTCCAGCGGTTTAACCACCCATCCGGCGATGCCGGGCGTGGTCTTGTCGATGTTCTGAAAGATCTTATTGTACAGTTTGATGAGGCTGGCTTCGCGGTCCTGCCCGACATAGAACCTGACCGTGACCACCGCCATGCCGGGGCGCGACATGGAATAGACATATTCCACGCCATCGATCTGGTAGAGAAGTTTCTCCAGGCGGGAGGACACCAGGCGCTCGACCTCCTCGGCGCTGCCCCCGGGGTAGGACACCATCACATCGGCGAGCGGTACCACGATCTGCGGTTCCTCCTCGCGCGGCGTCGCCAGCAAGGCCACGCCCCCCGCCACCAGGCTGATGATCATCAGCAATACGGCCAGGTTCCCCCGCAGGAACCCGTCAACCAGACGGCCCATGAATGAGAGTTTATCGTCCATCGGTCAGCCCTCCTTCACCGGCTCGGCGAGGATCACCTCGCCATCGCTCACCCCCGAAAGAACTTCCACCTGGTCATTCTGAATGACCCCCGTCTTGACTACACGCCGGATGACGCGTTCCCCCTCCACCACCTGAACCAGTTCCTGTTGCCCGATGCGGTACAGGGACGAGGCCGGCACCCATATGGCGTCATGGGAATCCCCCTCCACCCTGATGTGGCCGTAGGTTCCCGGCATGAGTTGCACCCCCGACGAATTCAGCCTGATCTTCACTTTGCGCGAGCGGCTCAGGGGATCCACCTCGCTGACGATTTCCGTCACGACGCCCTTTGCCGGCTCATCCTGTCCATCCAGCGACACCGCGACCTCCCGGTTCAGCGCGAAACGGGCAAGCAGCCTCACGGGAACCGGGACCTCGAAACGCATCCGCCGGGAATCATACATCGACATCAGGATCATGCCGGGGGCGGCGAGATCCCCCGCCTCGAGGCGGCGATCGGCGATGATTCCGCCAAACGGAGCCGTGATCACCGTGTAGCTGAGCATGACCTGCATCTGTTGCACGCGTGCCCTGGCGGCCTCCACCTGGGTCAATGCGGCGAGGCGCGCCTGATCCGTCGTCGCCGCCCGGCTGAACAATTGCAGGGTGCGGTCATATTCCGCCGCGGCCTGCCTGAGCAGGGATTCCGCCCCGGCCAGTTGCTCGCGCAGATCACGGTCATCCAGCGTCGCCAGCACCTGTCCGTTGGTCACCGCATCCCCCGCGGCTACAGCCATGGCCTGAACTGCGGCGGGAAGACGGGCACTCAGATTGACATACTGCTCGGACGCCACAGTTCCGACCACCTCGACCGGCGAGGGCACCGGAACCACCTTCGCGGTAACGGTGCGAGCCCCTGCTGGCAATGCCATGCCGGGCGGGGACTCCAGTTTACCCGGTTTCACCTTGGATTCGAACAGGCCGCTCGACCACATCACCAGGATGACCAAGCCGGCCAATCCCGCCACCGGCCGCCAGGCCATCCGAATGATTTTCCCAAACTGCTCTTTCGTTGTGTTCATCGTCATGTCTCCTGTCATTCCAACCTTTATCAATGCCCCGTTTCAGAGTTCCGGATCCCCTCCGCCGCCCGTCCCGCCGCCCTCGCCTGATCCGCAAGCGCAATCAGGTTGTCATACCGGGCCGCCGTCTGCCGGGCCTTGGTCGCGGTGACTCCGACCTGTGCCGTCATCAACTCCGTGACCTCCGCCGCGCCCTGCTGGTAGCGATCGCGGGTAATCCGCAACGCCTCCTCGGCGGCGGCGAGGCTCCGGGACGCCACCTCCAGGCGCTCGCGGGACTCCTGTTCGTTCAAGTGCGACCGGGTGAGGTCAAGAGCGAGCAGGATTCGCAGCTTGTCCGCCTCCGCCTGTGCAGCCACCAGCCCCGCCGAGGCGCGGGTCAGTCCCGCCCGGTTCCGGAACCCGTCAAAGATATTCCATTCCACGGCGGCGCCAACCAGATAACTGCGCTCCGGAGTCCTGAAGGGTTCGCTGTCCCAGTCCAGGGAACCGAACGCATTGACCACGGGCAGATATTCGCGGCGGGCCCGCTGGGTCATCGCCTCCGCCACCGCCACCTGCGCCTGAACCGCCCGCCATTCGGGGCGCGAGTCGGGACTGCCTGGACCGGTCTTGAGGGGTTGGCTGCCCGAGCCGGACAAGTCCTGCAGATCCGATTCCTTCACCAGATCGCTCCCGATGGCGGCATTCAGGGCGGCCCGCGCCAGGCGAACCGCGTTGCTCGCGCGGATCAAATCCTCCCGCGCCTGGGAATATTGAACCTCCAGATTCAGGACGTCCGTCTTCAGGGCGGATCCGGCCTTGACCCGCTCGCCGGCAAGGCGCAGGTGTTCCTCCAGGCTCCTGACGGATTCCTCGCGGACCGCGACAAACTCGCGGGACTGCAGGAGCCCGTAATAGGCCTTGCTGATCTCAAACACCAGTTCGTTGCGCACCGTCTCCAAGGAATAGCCCGCGGCCTGTGCCCCCTTTTGAGCCGCCCGCCGATCCGCCCCACGGCGTCCGCTGTCATACAGCCGCCACTGCGCGATCACACTCCCGCGCGCATTTTCAATGTCCTCGGGGTTGTTGAAATCCTTCTGGAGCGAGGCGCTCCGCTGATTGAGCGACATGAAGAACGCCTGCGGGGGATTATCGGTGCGGGTCCAGGTTCCCGCCAAGCCAACCTGGGGAAAGTAGGCCGAAGACGCCTCGCTGATCGCGGCGCGGGCGGCCTCCAGGCGGGCCGTAGCCGACCGGACATCCGGATTCCCGTCCCATGCGGCGGCCAGACACCGGTCCAGAGTCACCCGCTCGGCCGATACCGCCGGCCAGGCAAACAACAGGCCAAGCCCCACGCCCACTACTCCCGCCATAAGTGTCTTTTGATTCATATCCGACTCCCTCCTTGATCATTTCTTCCGGCAATATATGTAATTATTGTTATATGTCAATTATTATTTATGAATTCAGGAAAGGATTTGAGGCTTCCCATCCCCCGCGCTTTTGTTATGTAGTTGCTGCTGCATGAGTTCATCCCGGCAAACCTATCAAAACGAGCTGATTCTGGTGACTGTCGGCCACGGGCTCATCATCGGACTGCTGTTCGCCGTCGCCTCCTTCAACGGCTGCGAGAGCGCCATGCCGGATCTGAATGCCCCGATGGAACTGTTCGTCGAACCTCCGCCCAGCGACTCGCCCGAGGCCATCCCCGCCGACCTGGCCAAGCCTTCTCCGGAAATGCCCGCCGACAAACAGGAAGCCAAGCCGCCGGACGTCCCGCCGGACAAGGACGAAGTGGCGATCTTGGACAAGCCGGTCAAAAAGAACAGGGCCCCGGAAAAACCGGTCAAAAAACCCGAGATCAAGGATTCTGGCAAGATCAAGATCAGCAAGACGCTTGTACGCCGCCAGATGCCCAACGGCAAGGGCAAACTGACTCCCGAGGAAGTCCGGAAACTCCTCGAGCGCGGCGCCAAGCTTGGCAAAAGATCCAGCCTCTCGGAAGCTGATATGCGGCGGCTCCTGAACGGCGACACGCGCTTTGGCGACGGCTCGCCGGTATCGCAGGAGTTCGTGGTGCTCGACATGGTCCGCCAGGCCATGTACCGCGCCTGGAACCAGCCCACCGATATCGGCATCGCCGGCCTCGTGACCAAGGTCGAGCTGACCTTCAGCTCGGACGGCGCCATCACCGCCAGCCGGATGATCGCCAGTTCCGGGAACAGAATCATGGATGCCTCCGTCATGCAGGCGGTGCAATCCGTCCGCCGCGTGGCCGGCCTGCCCGCCTCCTTCCTCTCCTCGCACCGGCGCATCCCGGTGTCCTTTGAATTGACAGGAAACCAGTGAGGGGGATAATAGCGCGCCGGATTTCCAAGTGTCGATTTCAACCGTGACCATTACCCTGGAGTGCCCATGAAACTGCGAATACTGTGCCTGCTGATGTCCCTCCTGCCAATCGTGCCCGCCCTGTCCCAGGAAGTGGTGGTGTCCAAATCGGGCGGCACCAAGGTGAGCCTCGACCTGTCGGCCTACGGCGCCGCCGGGCCCGGCGGCGCGGTCTTCCGCCAGACCCTCGTGGCCGACCTCCAGCGCTGCGGCTGGTTCACACTCACGCGGCCCGCCGCCTTCACCGTCAGCGGAGCCTGCCGCGACACCGGCGGCACGCTCACCGCCGAATGCCAGGTGACGGACGTCCTGAAATCCACCGTGGCGCTCAACAAGGCCTATTCCGACCGGAGTGACAATGCCCGGCATCTGGCCCACCAGGTCGCCGACGACATCATTCTGGCGGTCAAGGGATTCCGCGGCCTCTGTTCCGGCCGCATCGTGATGGTGGGAAACCGGACGGGCAACAAGGAGCTGTACCTCTGCGATTCCGATGGCGGAAACCTGCGCCAGCTTACCAATGACCGCTCCATCAGCATGGCCCCGCGCTGGTCGCCTGACGGAAGCCGGATCGTCTATACCTCCTTCCTGAAGGGTTTTGCCGACATCTACATGATCGACACCCGCAGCGGAGGCCGCTCGGTGCTCGCCCGCTATCCCGGCATCAATATGGCCGGTGGCGTCTCCCCGAGCGGAGGCGAAATGCTGATGGTCCTGTCCCGGGACGGCAATCCCGAAGTCTATTCAAAATCCTTCGCTGCCGGAACCCTGACCCGCCTCACCCGCACCCCGCGCGCCGGGGAGGCCAGCCCGACCTGGTCGCCGGACGGATCCCAGATCGCTTATGTCTCCGACCTGGCCGGGGCCGGGTCACCCCAAATCTATGTCATGGACCGCGGGGGAAACAGCCGCAGGCTCACCTCGCGCGGCCGCGAGAATGTCGACCCAGATTGGGGCCCCAACAACCTGATCGCCTTCAGCAGCCGCCGCGGCGGCCTCTACGGCATCTTCATCATCAACCCCTCCTCCATGGATGAACGCCAGATTTCCCCCTCCGATGCCAATTACGAGGATCCCTGCTGGGCCTCCGACGGGCGGCACCTGGTCTGCAGCCGACGGGATGGCGGCGGATCCCGAATATATCTCCTTGACACTTTGGGAGATCCCCCCGTATGTTTAACGCCCAACGGTGGTGGCTGGTTTTCACCCTCGTGGTGTCCCAAATAACCCGGATTTACCGGTTAGTAGTGCGAAAGGATCCATTCATGACTAC
>CAYOQM010000099.1:1117-9045 GCA_964406065.1 uncultured Verrucomicrobiota bacterium | reverse complement strand
AGAAGGAATGGATATATCGCCATAGCTATGCTAGCCTTGAAGAAGTGGACTCCAGCCTGTTCGAGTATATCGAGCTTTTCTACAATCGGAAACGTATGCATACGTCCCTCGGGAATCTTTCTCCCAGGACCTTCCTGGAAAAGCATCTCGCTGCTAGAAGCGCTTGAATCCTGAAGAGTCACGTACTTTGACAATTGAATAAGGACTCAACCAAATCCGACAGGGTCCAGCTGGTGACCTGGTATATTCCGAAGATCCGGAAACCGGAGAGAAGGGGTTGAAGAAGGTCGTACAGACCTTCATACACGAGACGAATGAACTGGTCCATGTCATTGTGAACGGCGAAGAGATCACTACAACTCCCGAACACCCGTTCTACGTCCCGAAGCAGGGCTGGACCGGTGCGATTCACCTGCGCGCTGGCGATATTCTTGTCAGGAGCAATGGTGAATACGTCGTTGTCGAGAAAGTCCAGCATGAGATACTGGAGTCGCCAGCTAAAGTCTATAATTTCGAAGTGGAAGGTTATCACACATACTTTGTTGGGAACAACTCGGTTCTCGTACACAATACTTGCAGTTCAAGGTCGAGCGCCGTCCGAAAGGCTTGGAAAAACGAAATGAGATCTGTTAAGGAAACTGGTACGGGCCAGAGATCATGGATTCCGAGCGAAATTGAAGAACTCCTGAATACAGGAAAAGTTAAAGGATACCAAGGACATCATGTATATAGTGTTAATGGATTCCCTGAATTGGCAGGTGATCCGTCAAATGTTCGATTCTTGACACGCGTTGAACACCTTGCTGCACATAATGGCAATTGGCGAAATATCACACCTTTCCAATAGATTATGAGGTGAACGAGTATGAGCAATTCATCCGAGATTCTTTTCAAATTGATTGAAGAATATAGGAATAATACATTAGTGCAGAACAATGGAACGAAATTATTAGGGTACGACAGTGAAGGGATCGTTAAAGCGCGTCACATTCTTTTCAAGCCACTTTCCGAACACGAAATTGAGTTATTGAAAAAATCATACATATTAATATTTCCATCGGCCCTCATTGAATTGTACAGCATAACGAACGGAGCCAATATGTTTTTATACCCTCGACATATCTCCAACCATATAATTCCTATGTCTTACTTAAGCATCTATGGGGTACCGAGGATTAACAAACAAGACGCGAACAATTTGGAACCATTTAATATTTCGGTTGAAGACTTAAGAAAATCGAAAGGATGTCCTAAAAACTGGTTGAGATTTGGATTCAGTGATTGGGTTGAACATGCTTCGAGAATTGAATACTACTTTGATGTGAGTTTGCCTAAAGACAATATACAATCATGTTATCGCGATTCAAATGTTGTACTACAAAAATGGCATACATTGGATGAATTTCTTGCCGCTATATTCGATGATATAAAAGGTAGCAAATACTCGAGATGTTGGCCGTGACGCCGAAAACCGTGAGTGATTATATTGGTTGTATGCATGAATAATGATATATCTCTTTGAATCATATTTGAGAGTGTATCT
Source organism: uncultured Verrucomicrobiota bacterium (assembly GCA_964406065.1). Taxonomy (GTDB): domain Bacteria; phylum Verrucomicrobiota; class Kiritimatiellia; order CAIKKV01; family CAITUY01; genus JAABPW01. The sequence continues at coordinate 7,502 of CAYOQM010000099.1, read as the reverse complement.
AGGAGCAGCTGAATATTGCGGCATTTTCAAGCGGCACATTTCGTAAACCATTGAGGGTATTTGGGAATGCGGGCTCTGGTAAGGCATGGCACCATATTGTTCAACAAACAGCGACTAATGTTAATAGATTTGGTGCCCAAGCAATTCATAATGCAAGAAACATTGTTAGAATATCTCATGGTGGTAAAGCGAATTTCGTCACAGAGACAAGTAAGGCCGCTAATCATTGGAATGAATTGGGACGGGGAGAAGATTTGGATAAATGGATGGTTCAGTTGCACGAATACTTGAAAATCGTTTGAGATTCAAGAACGGCGGATACTTCTGATGAATCCTCTGATGTTCACTTGATGTTTGACCCCGCGAGAAGAGAGCATCAACCGTCCGAAATCGCGTCAGTTCGACTTTTAAAAACGCCCAAAAACGGCCAATGGAAGGCGTTTGCGACGGGCTACTTCAATCGTCTGTACCCCCTCATAACCCGAAGGTCGAAGGTTCGTAAAGAAGCGTGCTTCCCTTTATCTTCCTTCGCGCTCGATCCTTTCGCGGATGATCCGGACCTCTCTGCCCGCTTTCGAAAGGTCACCCGACAGCGTATAGACATCGCGCTGGATGAACTCGAGGGGACAACCGCGGGCGGCCTTCAACGTGGTGTCGATCGCATCCGCGAAGGCTCCTTCGTCCATGACCTTGCCTACGCCGATGAAATTCGGGCTGGGCTTGCGTGAGTAGATGACCTTTTCGAAACGGAGTGCTTCTCCGATCGCCACCTCGTCGCACCACGCGGAGACGGAGACCTTTCGAAGCCCATGCAGATGTCGGATGCTGTCCTTCCAGATTTCATGGACCGGCTCGCAGCAGCCGTAGTACACGAGACCGAACCAGGACGCCATTTCCTTGTAGTATGGATAGACGAATTCATGGTACATGGAGGGGGAGATCCCGACCGTCTCCTGGGAATTGAGGTTGCCCCAGAGGTCCTGCGAAGTCACACGACCGGGCTTTCGATCGGGGGAGGGAAGCTCGGTGGTGAATCCATAGCTGCCGGACCCGACATAATCGTTCGCATTATTGAGCGGGAGCAGTTCCTCCTGCTCGAGCCAGTCGATGTACCTCCGGGTATCCGCGACGATGGCCGCGTACAGCTCATGCATCGCGTCCGGCTCATCGACCATGGCGTACATCATGTTCTGGAGACCCATCAGTTCCACGATCCGCTGGGAAGGGGTGCAGTACCAGTCCAGCGAACGGTTCTGCATCCGGACGGGCAGGATATCGCCTAGGGTCTCCTCGACGTGATTCTTCCAGACACTGGTCTTTTCACGATCCACGGAACTTCTGGAGGGCTGCAGTTTCGGAAGATCGAGGACAAGGTCCTGAATGGGATGGATGTCGACGAAGCCGAGGCTCCGTCCTTCCCCATCCTTCGCATGTTCGCGGATCACCGGCAGGCCGTATGGCTCGTGCTCGATCGCCCAATCGACGGGAAAGTACGGAGAAACGACCTTGTCGTCGTGAATCAGGCTTTCGTTCAGAATCGGGCCGATGAGCCGGCGCTCGATCGCTACGGCGGCGGGACTCGTGCAGATGGGCGCAGGGAGGAACTCCTTGCTGAAGGACTCCCATTCCATGACAATCGGGGGACGCATGGAACGACATGCGTTGTGCTCGTACCAGAGCCTGCGACGCTCCTCCATGACCGGCAGGTTCGCGATATCCAGATAGCGCTTCGCAAGTTCCCTCAGATAGGCTCTCTCTTCATGGGACATCGTGGCGTCGTTCGTCATGGTGGAAACCTCCCGATCGTGGATGATGTGGAACCCTCATGATACATGCTGATCCAGGCGATATGTAGATGGAATGGGTGCTTCCTGCACGATATCGACAAGATTTTATACACTTGGCAGGTTTGAAGAGACACCCTGCTTTTCGCCGAGGGGGGAATTGCATCCCGATTCTTTGCTGAAAACATAAATCCTCCGATTTCCATGAAACCGTTCCATTCCGGCTTCGGGTCGCCCGTGCGATACTGGACCCAACACCTCGGTGCCGACCGACCTTCGAGAATTGGACTCCAGCGGCACCTGGCAGATAAAGGGAGGGACCGGACATGAAAATCGTCGCAAGGCTTCTCGTCATAGCCCTTCTCGCCGGCATTCTAGCTGCCTGCTCACCCTTGTCAGGAGGAACCATGACGCCGCAACCCTCCACGACGACTCCCTCGGCGACCGCGAGCCCAGTTTCACCCACCGTGAGTCCAGTTCCTCCGACCAGCGGGCCCGTTCCTCAGGATATCCGTGATCGCGTCGGCGTGGTCCATGCCGGAGGCAAGTACGCGTTCACCGACGAACCCTTCCTCACGGAAGGCGCCAAGCTCATCCGGAACGAGGTGGGCTCCCGATCGATCAAGTTGTGGCTGAGCAGCCAGTATGCCGGCGTCTATCCCTTCCATCACGAATGGGAGGCCTATGCCTCCATGACGGAGCTCATCAGCACGAAGGCCTACAAGGACGTTCTCGACATGGACTTCATGACTATCGACCTGGTCGCACACGGGCTTGTGCCGACTACCTTCATCGATGGCCTGGATGCCGAGGAGCGTGTCAAGGTCGAGGCCGAGATGCATGACCTGGCCCTCTATCTGTTCGAGACGTATCAGAATAGCGGAAAGACCTTCATCCTGCAGAACTGGGAAGGCGACAACATGCTCGGTCAGGATGCCGTGCCCGAGGCTGTCCAGGGGTTCACCGACTGGGTCAACGCCCGGCAGGACGGCATCCTGAGGGCACGCAAGGAAGCCGTCGACAAGGGGCTGGACGGTGTCAGGGTCTATGGCGCACTGGAACTCAACAAGGTGTCCTCGGGCTGGATCGGACCGAAGCTGCTCGACGACGTATTGCCGAATACCTATTGCGATCTCTACTCCTACTCGAACTGGGAGACCGGCGACGATGACCTTTTGCTCAAGGACAACTTGGACCGAATCGCCGCGAAGGCTCCGGACAGCAAGGACTTCGGCGCCCAGAACGTCTACCTCGGAGAACTGGGTGGCGGCGAGATGCTGATCGGGGGCGACAAGGCGCAGCTGGCCAACGCCAGGACCCAGATCGAGACGGCTCTGGACTGGGGTTGCCCGTTCGCCTTCTACTGGGAGATCTACTGCAACGAAAGGAAGCGCGGCGACCTCGAGGTCCGTCCCGTCAGCGTCGACATGGCAGGATTCTGGCTGATTCGTCCCGACGGAACTGCGAGCTCCACCTTCTGGTTCCTGAAGGGACTGTTGTCGAATCAGGACCTGCTTTCAGCCAAACCGACGGCATCTCCCTGGCCGATCCCGACGCTTCCTCCAGAGCCCACGCCAATCGTCATCGACGAGAAAAAGGTCGTCTTCGACGACGACCTGATCGACTGGAGCAAGACGAAGACTCATTCCGACATCCTGATCATCGACCGCATCAAGCCGGAACATGAGGAGATCTTCAAGCCTTACGGCGGAGACTTCACCATGGCGGTCCGGGCCAAGGCTGGAGATGCCTTCATCCAGTATTCGGTCGCGGCACCCAACCTGGTCGTGTGGTTCTACATCTACGATTCTGAACCCAAACTCCACCTCAAGATCCAGGGCTCCTCGGACGGGAAGACCTGGAAGGACCTCAAGTCCTTCTACACGGAAAAGCGGTCCACGGCTTGGGGAGCGTCGACCGCTTCCCTCCGGCTGGACGACGGAATCAAATCGGTCCGGGTGGTCTTCCTGAACCTCTCCTCGCCCAACGCGTGGGATCCGCTGGTGCATCGCGTGGCGTTCCTGAAGGACTGATAGTCGATCGAAAGCCTGCCAGCCCCCAAGGATGACGAGGCATGGGCTACGGACGTATAATCGTCCCATTGGCCCATGCCTTCGTCATCGGTTAGATGGAGGGATCTCGGATGAGACATATCCTCGACATCCGCATCAAGAGCCAGGTCGTCCTGTTCGGCGTAACCTGTTTTCTGCTGATGATGTCGATCCAGGTCGCGTACCAGATGGTGATCGACCGCATCGCATTCGAACGAAGCCGTGCGTCCGTCCAGGCCATGTCGGACCGGATCGAGTCCGACATCATCCGGCGCATCGTCGAGGTCCAGAACGTCGCCACGATTCTTACCCTGAACCGCTACACGCAGTTCTACCTCCTGGAGGAGGATGCCCTCCGTCGCATCGAGTACAACGCGTACTTGAACGAGATGATGCGCTATCTCGACCAAGCCAACGTCGACATCGACGACATCCTCCTTGTCGACCAGCAGGAGCGCCGCCTGTCCGTGGCCGCGAGGTTGGAAATCCCTGTGGAGCAGCAGCTGATCCGGGATTCGATGGAAAAAGCGGATGCGGGCAAGTTCTGGATTTCAAACCAGGTCCTGACGCAGGACGGCATCCGCCGCTATGTTCTCGTCACCAGTGTCCTGGACCGGAACGTCGACTTCGGATCCGCGAGTCGGTCGATCGGGAGTTGCTTCATCGTATGCAATGTCGATGCCTTTTCAGCGCTGGTCCGTGCAAGCCTGCCGACGCAGAACTCCCTGGTGGCTCTGCTTGATAGGAAGGGAGCGCTTCTTGCCGCAAGCGACCGGAAGATCGGATTGACGACGGAGAGTCCACTCCTGGCGGAGCTGGCCGTTCAGCATCCTGCTCCGGAAGGCCACAGCGTGAGGACGATCGGGTCCGTCCAGTATCTAGTGTATTCCAGGCGGATCGACCCCATGGGATGGGAGCTGGTGAGCGCGATCCCGTCCTCGGACTTGTCCAGGGACTTCGATTCGTTCCGCCTGTTCGTCTATTCCCTTGGGGGCGTCTCGACGCTGCTTATCCTATCCTGGGTATACCTCATCCTCCGCCGCATCTATCGGCCGATCGCCCGCATCAAGGACTTCCTTGCCCGGGTGCCCGACACTGGAATGCGGGCAAGAATCCGGTATGGGAAGACCCACAACGAAATTGGAAGCATAGCGGACGCCATCGACGGCATGCTGGACGAGAACGAGACCATGACCCACCGGGTATTCGATCAGCAGAACCGGATGTACCAGCTCGAAATCCTCAATCGCGAGGCCACTCTTGCGAATTTCTTCAGCCAGATGAACCCGCATTTCCTATACAACACGCTGGAGACCGTCCGCAGCCTAGGCGTAATCAACCAGGACGATCGCATCGTGCGCGTCAGCACCGCCCTGGCATCGATCCTGCGGTACAGCATCCGGTCCGAAATGCTGGTCCCTCTTCGCGACGAGATCCATTGCGTTCGCGATTATGTCGGTATCCTCGAGATCCGTCTCGACGGCGACATCTCCTGCGACATCGACGTTCCGGAGTCGCTCATGGAGACCAGGGTCATCAAGATGCTGCTCCAACCTCTGGTCGAGAACAGCATCAAGCATGGCAATCCCTTCGTACGGCATCTTCATGTCGGCATCACGGCCACTGAAGCGGACGGATTCCTCGTGCTGCAGGTATCGGACAACGGGGCCGGCATGACGGCTGCATGCCTTGCGACGCTGAGAGAGCGGATCGCGGACCCGAAGCTGCTCGATTATGAGCACGGCCAGCAGACCATCGCCGAATCCATCGGACTCACCAATATCGTCCGGCGGCTGCAGCTGACTTTCGGTGTCGAAGCGTCCCTCTCCGTCGAGAGCGAGGAGGAGAAGGGCACCTGCATCACCATCCGCCACCCCTTCATCGCCCAGCCGAAAATCGTCTGAATTCGCTTCATTCTATTCATTTCCCGCGAAGCCGGCATGAATTATGCTGATGGTGACGTGGAAGCAAGGGAAAATGGACACGAAGAGGAAGGGAGATAGACGTGGGGAGAGCAGGAAGGGACGCAGCCGGGATTCGGCTGGCCCGCAATCCAATCCTCCAGCAGCTTCTCCGGAACCGTTACCTGTATCTGTTGCTTCTACCTGGCATCGCCTTCTTCATCGTTTTCTGCTATTTCCCGATGTATGGGGTCACGCTCGCCTTCAAGGACTTCAACATCACCCAGGGCATCATCGGAAGTCCCTGGGTCGGATTCGAGCATTTCGTCGAGATGGTGGAGGAACCCCAGTTCTGGAGAGCATTCTGGAACACGCTCGAAATCAGCATCGGTCGAATCGTAACGGGATTTCCCATTCCGATCCTACTTGCCTTGATGTTCAACGAGATGCGCAACGGTATCCTCCGGAAGGGCCTCCAGACGATCGCCACCTTCCCCAATTTCCTGTCCTGGACCGTCGTTTCCGTCCTGTCCATCGCCACTGCTTCAGTCCTGTCCATCATTACCAGATGTAGGGAAGCCTGATCCTGGAAAATCGAGATTCTCCTGGACGGTTGCACTCACGAGGCTTAGCATATCGTCAGAAAGGG
>CAYOQM010000099.1:0-1107 GCA_964406065.1 uncultured Verrucomicrobiota bacterium | reverse complement strand
GGATCGTCGTCTCCGGTATCGCCTTCAACCTCATGTGCAGCCAGGGGGCCGTGAACGGGATTCTCTCGATGTTCGGGTTAGAGTCCCGGCAGTTCCTCGCCGACCCCGCGATCTTCCGGCCCATGCTCTACCTCTCCGCCATATGGAAGAGCGCCGGTTGGGGAAGCATCATCTATCTTGCCGCGATATCCGGCATCAATCCCGAAATCTACGAAGCCGCCACGATCGATGGTGCGACCCGGATCCAGTCGATCCGGTACATCACATGGCCGAGCATCAGCTCGACCGCGGTCCTGATGCTGATCCTGTCGATCGGTGGAGTCATGAACGCTGGATTCGAGCAGGTCTTCCTGATGTACAACCCGACCGTCTACAGCGTAGGCGACATCATCGACACCTATGTATACCGAAAATCCTTCACGGGTGCACCGCAATACGAGCTCAGCACGGCCGTAGGACTTTTCAAGTCCGCGATCAACTTCGTCCTTCTCTTCGGAGCGGACCGTGTCGCGAAGTGGATCGATCCTGAATCCGGCGTACTATAGTGGAGGACAGACATGCGCAAGCGCGTTGAAACCCTGGATATCTTCAATACGACATTGCTGGTCCTGTTCGGACTCGCCGTTCTCTTCCCCTTTTATAACGCATTTGTCACGTCGATCGTTCCTCAGGCGGATTTCACTCGGAATCCCTTCATTCTCTTTCCGAAACGGGTGATCTCCGAGTCCTATCTCTACGTCCTGTATTCGCAACGGGTCTGGTCGGGCTACATCGTGACGCTGCTGGTCGTACTCATCGGAGTCCCCTACAATCTCTTCATGACCCTGACCATGGCCTACGCCCTGTCCCGAAGGAAGTTCCTCGGAATGAACGCCATCATGAACATGATCATCTTCACCATGTTCTTCGGGGGAGGATTGATTCCCTACTATCTTCTAGTCAAGAACCTCGGACTCCGCGATTCCATCTTCGCCATGATCATCCCGTACGGCCTGAATGCTTTCTATATGCTGATCTGCCGGAACTTCTTTCGGACTCTCCCAGCTAGCCTCGAAGAGTCTGCCTATATGGACGGTGCCAATGAACTCAGGATCCTGTGGTCCATCA
>CAYOQM010000098.1:4045-9089 GCA_964406065.1 uncultured Verrucomicrobiota bacterium | reverse complement strand
TGCCGGTCCGGGGAGGGGCCACGATCAGGCCTCGCTGGCCCATGCCGATGGGGGTGAAAAGATCCATGACCCGCATCGAAACCTCGCTCGGTTCCCGTTCCAGCATGAATCGGCGGTTTGGGAAAAGTGGCGTGAGGTTTTCAAACGGGATCTTGCTTTTCGATTTATCAGGATCCCCCTGGTTGATCTTGTCCACCTTGACCAGGGCGAAAAAGCGCTCCTTGTCCTTGGGTGCGCGGATTTCGCCTTCCACCAGATCGCCGGTTCGCAGGGCGAAGCGACGGATTTGAGAGGGCGAGACGTAAATATCCTCGGGGCAGGGGAGATAGTTGTAGTAGGGAGAACGCAAAAACCCGAAACTGTCAGGGAGGATTTCGAGCACGCCTTTACCGTGAAGGGTGCCATTCAGGCGCCCGTTGGCTTTCATGACCTCGAAAATCAGTTCATGCTTGCGCAGGGCGCCAAGGTCAATCAGGCCATAACTGTCGGCCATGGCGTGCAGTTCCGGCACCGGCATGAGCTGCAGGTCCGAGAGTGCCAGCGAGCGGGGCGTGCCCACAGGGCGCTGGTGCTGCTGGGGGGGCAAGCCGCCATGATTCCCGTCCTGGGGCAGCGGCTGCCCCTCCTGGGGCGATGTTGGCATACCCGGTTGGGCGGCGCCATGGGGAGGGGGGGCGATGCCACCACCGGGTTGCCCGTTCATCTGGGGCTGGGCATCCGAGGGAAATCCCCCCGATTCGTGGTGGGGCAGATGTTGTGGTGGCCTGTCCATATCCGGATGTGAGAGGCGCGGGCGTTGCTGGGGATGGCCTCCTCGTCCTCGACGTCCTCCCCGATGCTCTGGTCTGCCTGAATGATGTTCACGTCGTTCGTCCATGGTCATACTCCGCGGATTTTCCGCCATAGGTGTTGTGTCTGTTCTTCCAGCAAGCTCTCATCGCCGCAATTGTAAATTACATAATCCGCACGTTCCCTTTTCATGGTCAGTTCCATCTGTGCCTGGATGCGAGCGAGCGCCTCGTCTGCGGTCAACCCCCGCGACGCCAGCCGCTTCATCTGATCCGCCAGGGGAGCGGCCACGCAAATCACCTTGTCCCAGTCGTGTTCCGCGCCGATCTCGAACAGGAGCGGAATGATGACTACGACATCGTCATGTGTCCGGCGTTGCGTTGCGACCCATTCGGCGGTTCGTTCAAGGATGGCGGGATGGGTCAGGGCATTCAGTCGTTCCCGCTTCCGGGCATCCGAAAAGACCATCCTGCCCAAGGCCGGGCGATTGATCCGTCCGTCCGGTTCCGATACCGATTCCCCGAACGCACCCACCACGGCAGCACGGACAATTTCGTCTTGATCAAGCACATCATGCCCGATTTCATCTGTTTCACAAACGGGAATACCCCTTTTTGCCAAGTATTGTCCCACCAGGCTTTTTCCACAGGCGATTCCGCCGGTTAACGCGATGTTAAGCATAAAGAAGCACTTGAGCAGGGGTAAGAATGCGGTGCCGGTTCATAACCATGACAACCGTTGGGAATAATTAAAGGATGAATTGAATGATGATCGCACTGTCGTAAAAACGGGAAACAGCCAAGAGCAAGGAAACGAAAGGGTTCTATGATATTCCCGGATTGGCGTCAACAGATAATATAATAACCGCCTGTCAAAACAGGCGGGAACGATCCCGGATCAGGTGGCGGAAAAACCCGCTCAGAGCATATTCGGGTTGAAATGTTCCTTGTGGGCCACGATGCACTTCTTGGGACAGACCTCGATGCAATACCCGCAGATGATGCAGGCATAGGGATTCAAGGTCCAGGATTTCGGGTCACGGCTGACCTTCAGCGCGTTCGAGGGGCAGCGCTTCTCGCAGGCCCCGCAGAAGGTGCAACTGTCGATCTCGATATCAATCCGGCCGCGCGTGCCTTCAGGCAACTCGCGCTTCACAAAGGGATACCGGAGTGTTTCAGGCCGGGAGCCGAGCTTTCGGAAAATGCTATTGATGAGGTTTACCATGGTCTTATCGCTCCGTACAACTGATGCAGGGATCTATGCAGATGGCTATTACCGGGACGTCCGCCAGCTCGCAGCCTGTCAACTGATGCAACAGGGCGGGCAGATTGGCGAAGGTCGGGGTTCTGACGCGGAACCGCTCCAGATTGCGGGTGCCGTTGCCGCGAATATAGAAGTTCAATTCGCCGCGCGGTTGTTCGATGCGCGCCAGCACCTCTCCGGCCGGCGGGGCGCCCCGTACGGGCACGGCAATCGGGCCTTCGGGCATCCGCTTGATGGCCTTGCGGATCAGATCCAGAGAGGTGTATAGCTCTTTCACCCGGACCACGGTCCGGGCGTAGCAGTCGCCCGCCTCTTCGAACACCGCCTTGAAGTCGAGCTCGCCATAGGCGGCATAACCGGTTTCCCGCAAATCCATCCTCAGACCGCTGGCGCGCGCCACAGGGCCGACGGCCCCCAGTTCGTGGGCCTTGTCTCTGGGCAGGACGCCGACCCCGACAAGGCGTTGCTTGACGCTGTAGTCCTTCAGCAGGGAGTCGCACAGTTCAGGAAGCTGGCGCTCGACGTCGTCCAGACGGCGCAGCATTGCCTCGCCGAGGGCCGGAGGGATGTCGCGCTTGACTCCGCCGATGGCGCAAACTCCAAGAATCACGCGGGCGCCGGTGGTGGCTTCCATGATGTCCAATATCTGTTCTCGCACCTTCCAGAGCCTCATGAACAGATTTTCGAACCCGAAGGCGTCCGCCAACAGGCCCAGGATCAGCAGGTGGCTGTGGATGCGGTGGGTCTCGGCCCAGAACACGCGCAGGTATTTGGCGCGGTCCGGAACCTGGATATTCATGAGCTCCTCGATGCCCTGGCAGTAATTCTGGGAATGCATGAAACTGCAGATGCCGCAGATGCGTTCCGCCAGATAGACATCCTGGATATAGTCCTTTTTCTCGGCGATCTTTTCCAGTCCGCGGTGGATATAACCGACGACGGGGAGGGCTTCGACGATCTTTTCATTCTCCATCACCAGTCTGAGCTGGATGGGTTCCGGCAACACAGGGTGCTGGGGACCAAAGGGGATGGTATTGCGCCGTATCATGACTTCACCGTTCCTTCCGCCTCAGCGGCGGGTTTGACCTGGACCTGAATTCCGATGCCCGGTACGGATTTGTTGAGCGGTGCCGTCGGAGCGCCTTCGGCCAGCAGGAACCGACCTTTGAAATCGATGGCCAGACCGCTAACCTTGACTCCCAGCAGATCCTGCATCTCGTTTTCCGTCAGCAGGGCAGGGAAGAAGAGTGACGATACGCTCGGCAGTGCGGTGCCCTTCGGCAGTTTCACCCTGAGGTGCTTGAGCGAGTAGTCCTTATCGAAATGGTAAAGGATGTCGTGGGCCTCCCCCTCGTCGCAGCAGGTCATGGTGACGAAGCGGTAGCCATCGGCCTTCAGTTTCCAGACCTCGGTCTGGATGGCCTCGAGGGGGATCTGGGTCACATTCTCAAGCATGGGGGGTTCCTTTCTCTGCTGTCGCAGGCGCGGAGGGGCGTGGGATTCGGGTCAGTACCGGTTTTTCGGCGGGGATTGTCTTGCCGTTATGCTTGGCTTCCAGGATGACGGCGGCCTTGAGGATGCCGTCAATCATGGCTTCCGGGCGAGCCGGACAGCCGGGAACAAAGACATCGACCGGGATGACCTTGTCCACTCCCCCCAGCACATTGTAACCGTCGGCGAAAATGCCACCCGTGGAGGAACATACGCCCATGGCCACCACAACCTTGGGGTCGGGCATCTGTTCGTAAACGTTTTTGAGGACGCGCGAATTGCGGTGGTTGACGGACCCCGTAACGACCAGCACATCGGCGTGCTTGGGATTGCCGACATGCAGGACGCCGAAACGCTCAAGGTCGTAGAGCGGGGTCAGGCAGGCGAGGAACTCGATGTCGCACCCGTTGCAACTGTTGCAATTGAAGTGCACGACCCAGGGTGATTTGTTGAATTTAGGAACGGCGGTCATGTGCTGCCTTTCTATTTTTGGGCCCAATAGAGCCAGATGACATTGGTTAGGGCGAGGACCAGCGCGCCGGTCCACATGAATTTGAATGTCCACATCGTCGTCAGTCGGGCGAAGGCGTTGTCCACGACCGTCATCAGGAAGAAGCTGGCGCAGGCCAGGAGGATGCCCACCCAGACGGGAGTGGACCAGAACAGCACGATGAAGAAGAAGAGCAGCGCCGTCTCGTAGAAGTGTGCGATTTCCAGGATGGCGAGGTGAGGTCCCGAGTATTCAATGGTGATGCCCTTTACGAGTTCCTGATGGGCGTGGTGGGACGTGGCGATGTCGAAAGGGGATTTCTGGAGTTTGATGGCCAGCACCACCAGGAAGGCCACGAACAGCAACGGCAGGGAGATCAGCATGGGCTTGGAGGACTCCATCGGGGCCGATAGCATGAAGCTGTGGTTGTTGGCCAGGTAGAGGCCGATCATGAGCAGGATCAGAATCGGTTCATACGCCACCATCAACATGATTTCACGCTGGCTGCCGATCCGGCTGTAGGGGGACCGCACGCACATTCCGCCGAGCACCAGGGAGAGGGTGGAAAAGGCGAAGACGAAAAGGAACATCAGGCTGTCCTTGCCGAAGACAAGTAACAGGAGCGCCATGATCATGAACAGGAGGTGCAGATAGGCGTAGACGATCTGCATCCGGTTGAGCAGGATGGGTTCCTTGCGGAGCAGCTTGAGGGTGTCGTAGACCGGTTGCAGGATCGGCGGGCCAATCCTGCCTTGGGCGCGGGCGGTAAGGCGGCGGTCGATGCCGGCAATCAGGGCGCCGAAGAAGGGGGCGATAATGACGATGAGGCCCAGGATCAGGGATTCGGGGATGTTCATATGAAGAGTACTCCTAGGAGGCTCAGGACGATCAGTGCCGCCAGGGGGTTGCCCCAAGCGGTGATTTTGGCTTCTGCAAACTGGGGGAGATAGTAGCTGGTCAGGAGGGCCTTGGTCGGGCCGTCGGCAATGCTGTGGAACGTGAAGCTGTGAT
>CAYOQM010000098.1:1619-4016 GCA_964406065.1 uncultured Verrucomicrobiota bacterium | reverse complement strand
AACAGCAGCAGGCCGGCAAGCAGCGCTAGGACAATCGTTCCGAAGACCACGTACATCGGCCATCCCAAAAAGGAGTGAACCGAGTCGAGAATGGAAATATTACCGGGACACTGGTCGGCTCCGAAAGCCGCCAAACTGATCGGCTTGATGATCAGCGCGTAGATCGGGGTGGCGCCGAAGGAGGCCGCCAGCACGCCGAGCCCAATCACGGCCAGCACGCACAGCATCCAGGGGCTGACTTTTTCAAGGGTGTATCTCTCATGGTATGAAGTGGTGGTGATGCGGCCCAGCCATTTGGCCCAGAAGAAGATCGTCAGGGCGCTCCCGAGAACCAGCAGGATCAACACCAGCGGATTGTGCACGGTGGCCTCGATGGCCATCCACTTGCCGATCAGCATGCCGAAAGGGGGCATCATCATTGAGATCATGCCGATCATGGCGATATTGGTGGTGAGTGGCATTTTGAACAGCAATCCGCTCATGTCCTCGATGTTGCGGCTGCCGATGCTCTGCTCAATGGTTCCCACGCATAGGAAGAGCAGGGCCTTGGAAATGGCATGAAAAATAAGGATGGTGATTCCCGCGGCATAGGCCAGCGGCGTGCCGATGCCCGCGCAGCAACTGATCAACCCGAGGTTGGCAATGGTCGAGTAGGCCAGCACTTTTTTACCGTTGCTCTGTCCCACGGCCAGCGCGCTGGTAACCACGAACGTGAAGGCTCCCGCCACGGCAATGATGGTGGCGATCGAGGTGCCGTGAAGGGACGGGGCCAGGCGGAGAATCAGGTAGGATCCCGCCTTGACCATGGTGCTCGAGTGCAGCAAGGCCGAAACCGGCGTCGGGGCAACCATGGCTCCTAGAAGCCAGCTTTGGAAGGGCATCTGAGCGGACTTGGTCATGGTCGCCATGGCCAGCAGGGCGATGGGAAGCAGTGCCAGAGGCCCCTTGGTCATGACGATGGACAGGTCCTCCGTGCCGAGGTTGCGGGCCGCCAGAAAGACGCCCAGCGACATGGCCAGACCACCAAAGGCGTTAAGGGTGCTGGCCCGGCCGGCGCTGGCCTTGGCTTCGTCGGTGCCATCGTGTCCGATCAGCATGAACGAGCAAAGCGTGGTGCCTTCCCAGAAGATGGAAAGCCATTTCATGTTATCCATCAGCACCAACCCGTTCATCAGCCCCAGGAAGGCAATGAGGATAAAAAAGAACCGGTTGGTCGAGGCGGCGGAGGAGGGGGCGTGGTGCTCGTGCTGCTCCATGTACCCCACGGCATACAGGGCGATCAGGCTGCCGATCACCGAGACAATCAGCACCATCACCAGAGCGAGGGAATCCACTACCATGACGGTATCGGGCACGGGTCCCCCGTGATCCATAATAAAGCCCGCAGCGCAAAGCCCCAGTTGAATCAGGGCCATCAACCGCAACGGCCAGCTCCGGATCGCCAACCCGATTCCCAGGATCGTTAGAATGATGATCGGCTCAATCCAGCACGCCAGCGTGGTGATGAAGGGGGGGAGGGCAACATGGGAAATGTCGGTCACAAAGGGCAGGGCAATTCCCGCGCCAATGGTGGTCACGCTGGCCACCGCGACCACGCTGTTGCGCAGAACTCCCTTGATTCCTGTCAACATTAGAAGTCCAAATACCAGCGGACCCAACACGAGCAAGGCGATGATAGCTTCCTGAATCTGCATAACCAGTAACACTCCCTTCACTGTCCTTAATGCGTATTTCGTTAATAAATTAACAATAAAAGACGGATCAAGAACACTTTCAGAACGGTTCGGGAAAAAAAGCGCTGGGAATATGCCTTGCCACGACGAGAAAGTCAATACCCCATATTGATGTTTGACTCTTAAAACAATCATTCTGTTGGGGTGAAGCCTGACTAATCACGCTATATGTTGGTCTTTTTAGAACAGGAACAAATTAATAGATATTGGACAGAGCTCTCCATGGTTTCCCCGCCTCGGGTCACTAGCGGCTGGTGATTGATCAGTCGGCTGTGCTAAAGTTACGTCATGACGATTGTCTTTCTTGCAGTCAACTGCTCCTATTCCCATAGCTCGCTGGCGGCTTGGTGCCTGCGTGATGTTCTCCCCGCTGGCGATTGGCAATGGCGGACTGTCGAAGTCACCATCAAGGATATCCCTGCCGACATTCTGGATTCCGTCATGGCAACGGAGCCGCAGGTCGTTGCGGCCTCCCTGTATCTTTTCAATCATGACCTTGTCATGCAGGTGTTGACCCGCCTGCGCGAGAAGTGTCCAAACTGCCTGATCCTGGTGGGCGGTCCTGAATGTCTGGGTGACAATCGCGCGCTGGTCATGCCGCAAGGGCCTGCGGATGCCGCCGTCAGGGGCGAGGGGGAGTCGGCTTTCCCGGAAATCCTGCGTC
>CAYOQM010000098.1:0-1609 GCA_964406065.1 uncultured Verrucomicrobiota bacterium | reverse complement strand
ATGGCGGGATGGCGTGGATTGGGCGGATATCCCAGGCGTCTGTCGCGAGACTCCCGTCCGGGGCTACTGTGACAACGGTGTGGCGAGCCTTCCCGTATTTGAAACATTACCATCACCCTACGAAAGGGAACTGGCCGGGTTCCTGAAGCCTTTTGTCCAACTGGAAACGTCACGCGGTTGCGGCAACGGTTGCCTCTTCTGCACCAGCCGGCAATCCCTTGTGCGCGTGCATTCGCTGGAGCGGGTTCGCTCCGACTTGTCTGCAATCAGGTCGGCCGGAGTCAGGGATGTCCGGATCGTGGACCGCACCTTTAATGAAGATTCCGTCCGTGCACTTGCCCTGCTCCGGTTGTTCCGGGTGGAGTTCGGGGAGTTGCGGTTTCATCTGGAAATGGATCCCGCCCGGTTCAGTGAGTCCCTGGCTGGTGAAATCGCCCTGGCCCATGCCGGCCAGTTTCATGTGGAGGCGGGTGTCCAGAGCCTGGACCCCGGGGTTTACGGTCTCATCGAGCGCCATGCCACCGTGGGCCGCACGCTGGAGGGCCTCCGCCGGCTCTGCCGGCTCGGGAATATCGGCGTGCATGTGGATCTGATCGCCGGTCTGCCGGGCGGAACCCCGGCGACCTTGATGGCGGATCTCCAAACGGTCATCAGTATGGACCCGGCCGAGATTCAGCTGGAGCGGCTCAAATTGCTGCCGGGAACACCGCTGGCCATGACCCCGGCCAAATGGGGGCTGGAGGCCGATCGGCAGCCCCCCTATGCCGTGCTGGCGACCCCGGGGATGACACGGGAGGACATGGAGCAGGCCGACCGGCTTTCGAAGCTCATGGACTGGTTCTATAATGCGCTTCCCCTGCGTGATCTGGTGGTTTCGGGAATGCGCGCCAATCCCCAGTTGCTTGAGGCGCTTGACCGGCGGTTTAGGGAGACCGGCGGGTTCGGACTCTGCCCCAATCTGGAAGATCGCTTCCTGATGCTGGACAGTCTCGTGGATGGCGAGACGCGCGGTCGTCTCCGGTACCGCTGGTACCGTCTGGGATTCAGTACGCGACACGGGCCGTGTCCAGCCGCTCCCTGGAAGGGGCCCATTCCAGGAGAGGCCATGCGGATTGAAGGTGATCCTGCCGCCCGGGTGGCCCGGTCGGTCAGGGTCGAGTTGGATGCGCCGCATCTCTTCTGTTACGGGACGGGACCTGATGGCGCCCGAGCCGTGGTCGCCGTGTATCGGCTCGCCGGTTAGCCGCAGCAGGCTCAGTACTATTCGGTGATCGTCAGATCCGGATGGGGAAAGGCGGGGTCCTCGCTCAGGTGCCGGGGCGCGGTCCCCTTGAGCAGGCGGATCCACAGCTCGATGTTGATGGCGACGATGGCCAGCACCAGCGTCATGAAGATGGCCGTCACCACGGCGTCGATCTGGTTGTTGAAGATCTGGCTGGCCAGCTTGGAGGCTTCAGCCGGGGCGGCGGCGGACAGTTGTGCCCGGAGCTTGGCGATGGCCGGGATAAACCCCGCTGCATCGGCGTAGAATAGTTTCTGCCAGCCGGCCACCATTGTTACCACCAGCAGGAACGCCAGGGGAATCAAAGTGACCCAGGCGTAACGCTCC
>CAYOQM010000097.1:1908-9111 GCA_964406065.1 uncultured Verrucomicrobiota bacterium | reverse complement strand
AATTCAACAAGCGAATGGTACTGGCTGTCGCCTGTCTGGCTTTTGTTCTGCTGGGCGCCCCCCTTGCCACCAAGACCCACCGGCAGGAAACCACAATCGGCATCGGGATCAGCCTCGGACTCATCTTCCTGTTTTACCTCTTCATCATCGCGGCCGAAAGCCTGGTCAAATATCCCTGGACGCAACCCCATCTGATCGTCTGGATACCCGTGGTCCTGGCCACCAGCCTGGGATTATTCCTGATCAAACGCTGTGACTAACCCCCTCTCCAACTATCGGTCTCTCTGGCTGCCGGATCTGCTGTGGATCCTTCTGCTGGCCGCCCTGGCCACGATTCCGTTCCTCACCCCGGCACTGGATATCCGGATCCTTTCCTGGTTCTATCATCCCGGCGCCCAGCCCGCCTGGCCTCATGAATCGAGCCCGGTGTGGCGCGCGCTTTACACCTTCGGAACATGGCCCGCCCTGATCACCGCGCTCGCCGGACTGGCCCTCGTGGTGATGGCCTCCTACCGTCCGCGCCTGATCCGCTGGCGCCGGCACGCCGCCCTGGTGTTCCTCACACTGGTCCTCGGCCCGGGCCTGTTTGTGAACACGCTCTTCAAGGATCACTGGGGCCGCCCCCGTCCCCGCCAGGTCACGGAGCTGGGCGGCACCATGACCTATCAATGCTTCTACGAAAAGGGCGTGGCCGGACGCGGCAAGTCCTTTCCCTGCGGACACAGTTCCATGGGCTACTACTTTGTGGTGTTCTATTTCCTGACCCGCCGGAAGCACCGGAGGCTGGCGCGGATCATTTTTGCCGGCACCTTGGCCTACGGAACATGGATTGGAATCGCACGTATGATGGCGGGCGCACATTTCGCCTCCGATGTCCTCTGGTCCGCGGTCTTTCCCAGTGCCATGGCCTGGCTGCTCTACTATGTCATCCTCCGTATTCCGCAGTATGAAGACACCCCCGCAGGCGAGCCCGGCACCTCCTTCTGGCGCTCACGCATCCTCCTCTGGGGCGCACCGCCTGTGGCCGCGGCCGCCATTGGCGCCGTCATGCTGGCCACCCCGGCCTATACGGAAATCCGCTATGACCTGGTTCCACCCCATCCCGGTCCGGCTATCGTCAATGTTCATGCTGAAAAATGCCGGGTGTCTTTCATCACTGGCACCCCGCGCGATTCCGGCATCACAATCCGGGGGGAAGCGCAGGGATTCGGCTGGCCCTGGAGCCGCCTGCGTCATCAGGCGGTCTGGCGTCCCGGCCCCGGCGCAGTTCTGGATTTTACCTTCAAGCCCGCCGGGCATTTCTCGGAGCTGGACGGCGAGATTATAATCACAACACCGGAGGGAACCGTGATCCATCAGGAGGCCCGATGAGGGCGGCAACTCCACGCCTCGCACCGCAGCCCTCCTGATTCATTCCGCCTGGTAACGGAGGCAGGCCAGCACCCTGACGGCCCCGAGTTTCTCGACCGTGCGCAGGTTGTCCTGTTCGATCCGGCCCCACCGGCCCGGGGTGGCCTGGTTCATGACCACGCCTAGCACCTCCAGCCCGGCATGGCGCAAGGTCCGCAGGGAAAGCAAGGTGTGGTTGATCGTGCCCAGTCCGGATCGCGCCACAAGCACAATGGGAAGCTTCAGGCAAACCATGAGATCAAGCATCGTTTGCGTGGAATTCAGCGGCACCAGAATCCCGCCCGCCCCCTCCACCACGACAAACTCATGGGCCTGGCTCAGCCGGCGGAAGGCCCTCATGACCACCGGCAGGCTGATCCTCACCCCCGCCCGTTGCGCGGCCAGGTGCGGGGAGCATGCGGGTTTGAAACAATAGGGCGCCATATCCGCCAGGCTGGCGGAGTCGGGCTTCAGTCGGCATCGCTTCAGGCACCGCACCAGATCCGGCGCGACCAGGCGTCCCCCGCGCGACACACACCCCGTTTGCACCGGCTTCATGGGCACGGCATCTTCCCCTGCCGAACGCAACACCGACACCAGGGCCGCCGCAACATGCGTCTTTCCTACCCCGGTATCCGTTCCCGTGACGAACAGGCCCTTGTTTTTGCACTCATTGATGGCTGATCATAGGAGGCGACCCGAGTTAATTCAAGCACTTGACTTCACTTCCTCAAATCGGCAATCTCATCGAAATTCAGCTGGAAACAAAGACAATGAACCCATTGACGATCCGCAAGACTGCGACACCTCCGGAATTCAAGGGACTCTGGGAGGGGCCCGTGTGGAGCCGTTCCGAGACCTTCACCGTGTCAAATTTCCACCCCCGTAGCAGCGACCACAGGCCTGTGACCCAAGTCCGCGCCTTGTATGATGGCACGGCGATCTACGTGCATTTCAAAGTGGACGACAAGTATGTGCGCGTCACCCACACCCAGCCGCAGTCCTCGGTGTGTCTTGACAGTTGCGTTGAGTTCTTTTTTCAACCGAAATCCACGCCGGGCTACCTGAATATGGAGAGCAATGCCGGGGGGACTTCGCTTTGTTTTTACATCGAGGATCACACGCGCACTCCAGATGGCTATGCCAAATTCAAGCCCATTGACTCCGCCTGGTTCGCCAAGATGAGGGTCTATCATTCCCTGCCCGCCGTCGTGGATCCGGAAATGCCGGGTCCTGTGGTATGGCATCTGGAATACAGCATTCCCCTCGCCTTGATCGAAGCCTACGCCGGACCGCTGGGGCCGCTGGCGGGCCAGACCTGGCGGGCCAATTTCTACAAGTGCGGCGACAGGACATCGCATCCCCACTGGGCCTCGTGGGCGCCCATGGCGGAGACGCTCAACTTCCATCAACCCGAATATTTCGAGCCGATTACCTTTGCCCCCTGAGATAACCATGAACGGGGAAGGGCAAAACGCCTTGTCGTTATGAACACCGACCCCACCGGACCTGCCAGCGGCGGCAAATCCTTCACCGCGGTTATCCTCGTGGCCGTGGCGTTTATCACGCTGATGGTTCCGGCCTTCTGGATGTCGTGGAACACTCCTTTTTCCCTGGTTGACGACCTCCACGATGGCACCATCCTCGACTGGATGAGGAAGACCGGCCAGTTCGGCCAGTGGGTGCGCTCCACCTTTGTGACAACGGGAGACACCGGGCGATATCGCCCGCTTTTTGAACTCGGCAATTTCGTGACATGGGCCGCCGCCGGGCCCCACGCGGGCTGGCATCATCTGCTCCGCTGGCTGGAATGGGCCGTCGGACTTTTTTTCTGGAACAAGGCACTGTTGCAGCTCATCAAAATGCGTCATTACCGGCTGCGGCTGCAACTGAGCGAGTATTCCGTCCTGCTCCCCTTGCTGGTCTTCAACACCTTTGTGTGTTTCTCCCCGAATCAACCCATGGCCCGGCTGGCGCCACAGGAACTCCATTCCTTTGTTTTCCTGGGTATGCTCTGTTACGGCGTCATGCGCTGGATCGCCAACCCCACTGTTCCCGGCACCGACACAAGCCGGTGGCCCTACCTTCTCGCCATCGGGGCAGGATACCTCGGGCTGTCGCTATCGAAGGAAACCAACATCTCCCTGATGGCTTTCTTTGCCGTTTTTCTGTTCCTCCAGGCTCTTCACCAGCGAAGCCGGGGCGCCCTCCTGGCCTTCCTGTCTGCAACGGCTCTACTGGTCTATACCCTGTGGCGGATTAAGATGGCCACAGGAGCGTCTTCCTACGGACAGGGAAGCATCACCCTGACGCTCATTGGACAAAACCTCCGGTGGCTGGGGGACAGCGCCTTCCAGTTCGCCACGCTGCCGGTGGTCACCCTCCTTCTCATGGCAGTCATCGCCGGGCTTGGACTGCGGTACATCCGGGATCGGCGTCATTGGGGGGCATCGCCCGGTCAACTCGCTCTATTCTTTTCAATGGGGTCAACCGTCGCGCTGATCGCCATCCTTTTGGTGTCATGGCAGCCGATACCCCGCTACTACTACCCGCTTGTTCCCCTGCTGGGCTGGGTGCTGGCCCAGGGCGTGATCGAAATGGATCGGCGTCCTGCCGGCACAACCCTCCGGCGCGGAATCCGTGTCACGGTTATGGCGCTCGCCCTGTGGTTCATCACCGCCAACTACTTCAACTACCTGATGCAGTTTGCCGCGCAATACCACGCCCGGCAGATGGAAAGCCGGATGCTGGATGCGGTCCGGACCCGGTTGCTTGACGGGCGGCAGGTGGCCATCGTCATCAATCCAAACGACACGGCCTACGAGATGTGCGCCTCGACACAGCTCTATTTCGGCCATTACCTGCCCGCCTATCGGAATGAACACTGGACTCTGAAAGGGATGAACGAACCGCGTCCTGAACCCGGATTGGAACTGATCAGCCCGCATGACACTCCTCCCGGGTGGGTGCCGGCTGAAGTCATTGCCGGGCCGGACTCATACCCGGCTTTGGATGGAGTCTGCCGAGTCAGCGCCATGGCCCAGGGCCGGCGCTACCCTCATCTGGTGCTGGACGCAGGCGTTCACGATTTCTCCTACCGCTGGACGTTTTACCGGCCTGCGGGCGGGACTGGAACGCCATAGGTTGATGACGCAACGAGGTAATCGGGGCGACGCTTGGACTCGAGGAATAGTTTACCGATATACTCCCCCATCATTCCCATCAGCATCATCTGAACCCCGCCGCAAAACAGGACACTCAGAATAACGGAGGTCCATCCGGGAAGGGCGCGGTTCGTGGCGAGAAATATCACCAGGGCATAAATGGCATACAATCCCGCAAAACCGGCAAAGCCGAACCCGACCACCGTGGCCGCACGCAGGGGTCTGATGCTGAAGGAGGTGACCCCCTGCAACCCGAGCCTCATCATGCGCCGGATTCCATACTTGGTCTCGCCACGATGCCGGAGGGCAGGAACATAGGACACCGAATCCGACTTGAACCCGACCCAGTGAACCATGCCCCTGAGGAAAAGATTGGGTTCCGGCATGGAGCGCAACACCTCCACAACCTGCCGGTCGAGAAGCCTGAAATCAGCGGATCCCGGCGGGAGATTCAAGCCCGACAGGAAATTGAGCAGGCGGTAGAACAGGCAGGAGGACCAGCGCTTCATCTGACGTGAATCTTTTGAATCCTCCCTGACCGCATGAACAATCCGATTTCCCCCGCGCCACCGGCGGAGCATTTCAGGAACAACTTCCGGCGGATGCTGGAGATCCGCGTCCATGGTGATGACCGCGTCCCCCCGCGCATTGTCGAGTCCGGCCCGCAAGGCGCTTTGGTGGCCGAAATTGCGCGAAAGACTCAACCTGGAAACGGCCAGGCCTTCACAGGCCAACCGGTCGATTTCACACGGCGTGCCATCGGTACTGCCATCATCGACAATCAACAATTCCCACCGGACATCAGTGGGCATGGCCGCGGCAAGCGCCCGGGCAAGAGGCTCAAGGTTGGGCGCCTCATTAAACGCGGGAACCACAACGGTGACCAGGGGTGCCGGAGGGCTCTGTTCTGTCATCATGTCATTTCCTTAAGTAAGGGGTTGCCAAAACCGTATTGGGGGGGATTCCGCCCCCCATCCACTTCAGCCTCAACCCGGCAGATCCGCCCGTGCTGTAATGCTCGATCATCAGGGAATGCGCGCCCTTTCCCAGGCGTGCGTTGAAATGCCGTCCGCTCGCCCCCCACTCCTGCTCGCGCCAGTTATCCACCACACGGCGGCCATCGAGATAGACTCGCACGCCGGCCATGCTTTGCACATAAAATTCATACGCGTCGTCCGCGGGAACCGCAAGGGTTCCTTCCCAGCGTGCTGACCAGCCCTCCCGCCGCGACACATTCCATACCGGCCTGCGCCGCCCGTAGTCGAAATCAATCCGGTTGGCGACCCGATGTGCCGCCGGACGGATCAGGTTCTGATCGTGGAAGTAGGTCACACGCATTCCCTGGGGATTCAACCAGACATACCCCAGCCAGACGCCTGCAAGGATCACCGCCCCCAGACAGAACCCCAACCCGGTCAAAACCCGGCGACGGCGTGCCAGCCCGCGAAGTTCATCGGGTTTCGCCCTGTCATGGTCAGCCAACGCCGCCCGCACAAGGCCTTCCAACGCCATGAACAGCGGGGGCAATTCCTCTTCAGCAAGACTTCCCACAGCCTCCTGAAGCGACCGGCCGCCAAGCCCTGACACCCTATCCCGGGCGCGGATCACGGCGGGCGAAACACCCACCGGAAGACGCTCCACCCAGTCCGGCCCGCCTCCGGTCAAGGCCACGAGCACGTCCAGCGCCGCCTTTCTCTGCGCCTCAGGCGACGGCGAGCGCGACGCCGAGTCCAACCCCTGGACCGTCCGTTTCAACGCTTCGTCCCGATCGCGGTAATTTGAATTCATAGGATCCTGATTGCGCTGCTGTTCTTAACACAACACGCCCGGCAAAAGCCAGCCCGAGCGTCACTCCCGCCTCCGTCTCCCGTAATCGGGCGTCCGATCCCCTTTCGCCTCCTTTCGCACCTTGCATGGCGCCCCGATAATCGTTACCTTGAATCTGTATGGAACGAGCGGAATTCAAGATCATCACCACAACGGTTGGGAACAAAGTGCAAGCGGCAGCCTTGGCGGACGCCATCGTACGAGCCCGGCTTGCCGCCTGTGTCCAATTCTGGCCGATCCACAGCACCTACTGGTGGAAAGGCCGGCTGGAAACCGGACGCGAGCTCCTTCTGTCCTGCAAAACCCGGTCCCGCCGGGTCATCGCCCTGATCGCCTTCATCAAGGCGCACCATTCCTACGATGTGCCGGAGATTGTGGTCCCCCCGATTGAGGCCGGGCATCCTGCATATCTCGGGTGGATCAAGCGGGAAACCCTACAACCGCGATTGACTTTTCCCGCTGCTGCCACTAGAAAAAGAAGTTCCCGAAGAGACGGGAAATCATGAACACACTCAACCCCGATACTGCTCTCGGACTGGTCGAGACCCGGACGGTTCAGGTGCCTCTACCTCCGGGTGGACTGACCCTCGAAAACGGGGGCATCCTGCCCGAATTGGTTGTGGCTTATGAGGCGTACGGGAATCTCAGTCCGGCCCGGGATAACGTGGTATTTATCTGCCATGCCCTGACCGGGGACGCCCATGCTGCCGGCTGTCATTCGCCCGACGACCGCACTCCCGGATGGTGGGATGACATGATTGGACCGGGCAAGGGGCTTGACACCAACCATTTCCACGTCATCTGCGCCAATATCCTCGGAGGC
>CAYOQM010000097.1:0-1898 GCA_964406065.1 uncultured Verrucomicrobiota bacterium | reverse complement strand
CACCGGCCAACCCTATGGCGCCGCCTTTCCCGCCATCACCATCTGCGATATCGTTGACGCCCATTACCTGTTCCTGAAGCACCTCGGAATCACCCGCTTGCGCGCCATTGTGGGAGGCTCCTTCGGCGGCATGCTGGTGCTGGAATGGGGCATCCGCTACCCCGATGTTCCTGAGCATTGCATCTGCATCGCCTCCGCCGCCTCGCTATCGGCCCAGGCGCTGGCGTTCGATATTGTCGGACGCGAGATGATCACCAATGATCCCGGCTGGTCCGGCGGCAACTACTACGGCACGGGGAAATTGCCCAAGGACGGGCTGGCGGCGGCCCGGATGCTGGGGCATATCACCTATCTCTCCCCCGAGATCATGACCCGCAAGTTCGGACGGAAAAAGAAGGAACCTGCTCCCGGCGAACGGTTCAGCACCCGGTTCGAAGTGGAAAGCTACCTCCAATACCAGGGCGAAAAGTTTGTGGAGCGATTCGACTCGAACTCCTATCTCCACATCACCCATGCCATGGACAGTTACGATCTGGTCGAGAAATACGGCGACCTGAAAACCGCCCTCGGACATATCAAGGCGCGGGTTCTGGTCGTGGCCTTGAGTTCCGACTGGCTCTTCCCTCCCGAGCAATCCATCGAAATCGCCTCCGCGCTGGTGCAACTCGGCAAACCCGTCTCCTATTGCCTGCTCAAGGCGCCTTACGGGCATGACGCCTTTCTGGTGGACATCGAACATCTCTCATTGATCATCTGCACGTTCATCGGCGGCTGTCCCGATTGCGCCGCCGCCGAACCGGCAAAAAAACGCGACGACTATGAACTGATTGCCAATCTGATTGAACCTGGAAGCCGGGTGCTTGACCTCGGGTGCGGCGACGGTGATCTTCTGTCCCTGCTGGCCACCAATCGCCAGACCGCGGGCATGGGGGTTGACATCGACCTCCAGCACTTGATTGCCGCCATGAACAAGAAACTCGACGTCCTGCAGGGCGACATCGACAGTGACCTCTCCATGATTCCCGATCAGTCGTATGACTATGTTGTCCTCAGCCAGACTCTCCAGGTGGTGCGTCGCCCCCGCGCCGTTTTGCACCAGATGCTCCGCATTGCACACGACGGCATCGTCAGCTTTCCGAACTTTGCCAACTGGCACAACCGAATGGTTCTGGGTCTGACCGGCCGCATGCCCAAGACGGAAGCCCTTCCCTTCGAATGGTATAATACCCCCAACATCCACCTGGCCACATGGCAGGATTTCCTGAGCCTCTGCCGTCAGGATGGCATCCGCGTGAAGTGCATCATTCCCATGACTGAAAAACCGCTCAGCCGGTTGTTCGTCGCCGCCGGACTGAAGAATCTCGGGGCTGAAAGAATCCTGGTGAATATCACACGATCCTGAGCATACGAAGACACAACGGAACCCTCATCATGAACCAAAAACTCAACACGTCCGCCTCGCTCGCCGGCCTTGCCCGCAAACTCGGCGCCTGCCAGGAATGCTCCTCCCTCGCCGGAGAAGGCAAGGGATTCCGCCTGAGCGGGCGCCAGTCCATTTACGAGGTCCTTGACACCCTCGTGGCCATCCTGTTTCCGGGGTGCCACGGGCTCAACAACCTGGCGTTGTCGCAACACCTCGAGGCGATCGAATCGCGACTCCAGTCGGTGGCGCAGACCCTCACCGGACAGATCGAGCAGGCCTTCCGATACCAGTGTGTTTTCGATCAATGCAAGGACTGCGCGGACTGCAAGGGGAAAGCCGCCGCCGCCGTCGACACCCTGCTAGCCTCCCTGGTCCAGGTCAAGGAGACCCTCCAGCAGGATATTGTCGCGGCCTATGAAGGCGATCCCGCGGCCCGCTCCTACATGGAGGTCGTCATGAGCTACCCCGGCGTACA
>CAYOQM010000096.1:2687-9343 GCA_964406065.1 uncultured Verrucomicrobiota bacterium | reverse complement strand
GGCGGCAATGAGAATAGCCGCGGTCATGAACGCGGGATGATTGAGCCACTCCCCCAGCCCGGCCTTCGGAGGATGATAGGCGGGATTCTCACGAGGTGAACCCAGCGCCAGCATCGCCGGCTGCAAGCCCTGCCGGACAGGCGCGAGCACCGCCTCAAGATCATAAGCCGGGGCCTTGGAGCGCTCGCTTCCATAAAGCAACCGGTAGGTCCGGCCCGGCTCCGCCAGCAGAAGCACCCGGTAAACGGGGCCAAACGCCCGCACGTTCAAGCCCGTCAGCGCAGGATTATCCCCGTTGCTGATGATCACGCGCAACGATGCGGCCCGCAGTTCCGGGAAATTGAGCTCCATCTCGGACTGCACATATCCGGGCAGGTCAACATCCTTGACCCGTGCCTCCGCGAGATCACGCCACCGCGACACGCCGTTTTCAATGCCCTGCATCTGAACCCTTGCCACGCGGCTGAAGTTGCGTGACGCACTCACCAGCACCAGTCGGTTGAGCGGTAATCGGCCGCAGTCCACGGTCATCTCCGTGGTTTTGTCCCGCGCATTTTCCACGACTGTCGGCGCGGGCAGTTCCCACTCGCGGCGGATTTCACACCGGGTCTCCACCACGGTCTCGTTGCGCCAAAACCGGATTCCTTCCATCCTGAAGGGCGTGCGAAGCAACTCTTCCGTCCTGATCTCCGCGCCTGCATCCTGCCCGCCCTTCTGGCTCACCAGCTTGACCAGCGGCTGGACCCGATCCTCCGACGCGTTTCCAATCTCCACGCGGAACCGCGGCCCCGACCCTGGCGGCAGCTCGACCGTCGTCCGCCTCACATCGAGGTAGCGACTGTAGTCACAGATCTCCGACTTCTGCACGAGCGGCGTCCACACCGTGCCGTCCACACTGCCCTGCACGCCCACGGCCCTCACGAAATCCCGCAGCGGCGTGACTACCTCGAGTCCATCGGCGCGGAAATCCTCGCGCCCAAGCAGGAATTCGGCCTCGATCCGATTACCGGGCAATTCCTTCAGCGCGGTCGCCCGCGCTTCAACAGGGCGCCGCTCAACACTCGTCATGCTGCTGACCGCTTTCTCGACCGCACAGGGGATTTCAATCCCGCGGTCATCAACCACGCGAAGATCCGCATAACCGTCCGCGGCGGCCTGGTGCAGTGCGTCATCAAACGCGGCGGCCGCCGCCGCCGTGCGGACCGGCGTGCTTCCCGTCAGGACGCGCTCGAAGCGGAAGTGGTCTGGATTGAGGGCACCTAACGCCAGACCGGGAATCAGAATCATCAGCGAGGGGAATCGTATGTTCACGAGGGATCTCCTTCCTGCGGGGACTTGAATCTCTGCCGGTATTTGAGATAGACCAGCGCGGCGCCCAACAGCATGACGCCCAGCGCAATGAACGCGATGATCTTGTAGAAGGCATCGAGATGCGCCAGATCGGAGAAGAATATCTTCAGCACCACGAGCACAAATCCCAGCAGTCCGGCGTAGCGCAATCCCCTTACCGAGCGGCCCAGTCCGAACAGCAGCAGCGTCAGCGCATAGGCGGCCCAGAGCAGTGTAATGCCTCCGGCCTGCAACCCGGGCACGAACCGGGCCAGCGCCGTGTTGAGTTCGAGCGACAGATACACAAATAGCAGCGCCAGCGAGGTGATTCCGGCGATTAGGCCTACCCGGCGCCGGGCTTCCTGCTCGCGCACCCGCGTAAACATCATCGCGAACAGGGCGATGCACAATCCGAAATCCGCAAAGCGGAGAAGAACGGGCCCGGCCTGATAGTCTCCCCCATAACACCATACATCCTCGTTCAAGTGCCATTGCCCCATGTCGAATATGAAGAGTTTGAGGACCAGCCCTGCCAGGAGAATCAGCATCGCGGTCGACACCCATACGGCCCCGTCCCGCCGCGCCACGGACAACAGGAACAGCCCGAGTCCGACCCAGGCCAGCGTCATGGCCGGGATCGCCAGGGACGGCCAGAAGAACCCGCAGGTTCGGTACAACTCGAAATGGGCATAGATAAACAGGACGCCGCACCCCAGCGAGGCCAGGAGGCCGCTGGCGGTGCCCTGCCAGGTTTCGGAGGCCATGTCATTCTCCGGCGCCACCGCCAGATCGCCCGAGGCGGGCGGTACACGCAACAGTTTCCACGCCAGACCGAGAGAGGCAATCGGGATGCCGACCGACAGGAGACGCTCGCCGAAAATCTTCAGGTAAGCCACCCAGTTGATGTCCGGCGGAAGCCAGATCGAGAATTGCCGGTGCAAATCCCAAACCGCAAGCCGCCCTACCGCCAGCAAGCAGGCCGCGCAACCCAGGAGCCGCAGGAACCGGCTGCCTATTTTTCCCGCAAGCCACAACATCACCACGCCTTGCAGCGCCCAGCTCGCCGTGATCCACTGACGGGAGAGCGCCAGGGGTGGTGTCAGGGCGGTAAACAGGGCCGCAAGCGCCAGAAAGGTGTAAAGCAACCCGCGATCCCGCTGTTTCCCCGCGAGAAACACCCGCGTCAACACAATGAAAAACGCGGCCAGCGCGAGGGCGGGAATCGCCGCCACCGGTTCCGGATACCTGACAGTAATCACCCGGTGGGACAAGCCGAAGAACATCAGGGCGTTGGCGATAATCCCGAGCAATTCCAGCAGCCCGGCTTTTTCAGCATGCATCAGGTTGTGCAGGATCATCACGGCGGCGTAGAGGACGAAGAACCCGGCCAGGAAAGGCATCACGGCGGCGAAATCGGCGGCGAGATATTGCTTCGCGATGGCCGTGGTTGCCAGTCCGTAAGTTAACACCAGCCCGAGATAATTCAGGAGCGGCCAATGCCGGCGGCGCGCGATGCCGAGGATGCCGACTCCGAGCAGCAGCATGTAGCCGAAGAGTCCGGGGAAATTCTTTTCACCGGTGCTCAACATGACCGGTGTGCCGTAGCCGCCAAGAATCCCCAGCACGGCCACCAGTAGTGAATTCATCCGCGCGGCCAACGTGCCGGCTACAAGCGTCACCAGGGCCATTAGTCCGAAGGCGGCCAGCACTCCGATCAGGTGGTAGAAGTTACAGGCGGCAAACAGGCTGAAATAGAGGATAGCAAGACCACCCCCCATGAGCCCCTGCCCCAGCAGTTGGTAGGGTTTCCCCATCAGCCGCGTCCCGCCGACCAGCATCCCCACCCCGGCCAGGAGACTCAGCGCCACGCGGGCCTGCGGGCCCAGCAGGCCGTGCTCAATGGAATATTTCAGGAAGAAGCCGACGCCCACGACCACTACGACAATGCCGGCCCGCAGGAGCCAGTTTGTGGCCACGGCAAACTCCCACGAGGTTCCCGGACGGCGGAATTCCTCGCCGATCACAATCCAGTTCCAGATCTTATTCAGGACGGCAACGGCCTTGGAATGCAACTCATTCACGTCCCCGGACGGCGGAGGCAGACTTGGCGGAACAACCGGCGGAGGGAGCGGAGCGGGCTTCACAGCCGGGGCTGGCGGAGGGAGAGAAATCGAATTGGCCAACGGTGCGGTTACGGGCGTGAAAGCTGCGGCGGGAGCCGTTGCGGGGGGCGTCGGCACCGGTTTAGGCTGGGCGGGAGCACCGTCACGCCTCAGAAACAACATCGCAATCAGTTCAGACTGCCGCTTCTGTTCGCCCCGCAGTTTGAAGAGCATGAACAGCGAGACAATCGGCGACACCGCCAAGGCCAGCAACACCGGGATCACAATCCACATGATCGTTTCCTCAATACCCATGGCGCCCTCCCTTTTTCAGGAGTAGAACAGATTCAGTCAATACTGGCAAGCCCCGCCGCGATGCTGACGCCGATTGAGTCAGTATTGTCCCCGCATCAACTTCATGCTACGAATAAGCACATGCAGAAACCCTTCAACGAGACCATTGCCGCCATTGCCACAGCGCCGGGGGAAAGCGCGATTGGCATTGTCCGGGTTTCCGGTCCTGAGAGCATGAACATTGCCGACCGGCTTTTCACCGGCAAAGGCGCACCGCCCTCGCAGCGGCCCGGACAAACATTCCTTCATGGCACAATTCGCGGGGAAGACGGCGTGGCGGATGAAGTCATCCTGCTGATTTACCGCGCCCCGGCCAGTTATACGCGTGAGGATGCCATTGAGATTCAGGGCCATGGCGGCAACATGGCGGCAAAACGGATCCTTCGCGCCGTCCTCGACGCCGGAGCACGGAGTGCGGAACCGGGAGAATTCACCAAGCGGGCGTTTCTTAACGGACGCATCGATCTCCTTCAGGCCGAGGCCGTGCTGGACCTGATCCGGGCCCGCACGGATCGAGCCGCCCAAGCGGCCCTGGAACAGTTAACCGGCCATCTCAGCCAGTCCTTCCATCGCCTTTATGATTCCATTTTGAGGATTGCAGGCGATCTTGAATCCACCCTGGATTTCTCGGAAGATGAACTGCCAGAACAAATAGCGAGAGATATTGTTGCCTCAACCATCACCGTAGAGGAACAGTTCAGATCTCTTCTGGCATCATGGGATGAAGGCCATCTCCTCCGGGAAGGCGCATCAATTGTCATCGCAGGGAAACCAAATGTCGGCAAATCAACCCTATTAAATGCCTTATTAGGAAAAGAAAGATCCATTGTAACACCTATTCCTGGAACGACACGTGATTCAATAGAAGAACAATTAGTCATTGATGGCTATACGGTCATTATAAATGACACAGCCGGGCTAAGGGATGCGACATGCGAAATTGAAAACGAAGGCATCAAGCGAACCAATGAGTTACTAACTCGTTCAGATATAATAATTTATGTTCTTGACGGATCAAGCCATTTTATTGAATCAGATCTTGATCCAGTATCGTCGTTGTCAACAAAGAAAACTATTATTGTTATAAATAAGACAGATATTTTAATTGACAACTACAATAAGTCATTTGCGTCTATATGGTCACCTATTTACATTAGTGCGGATCGCAATGAAGGGTTAGAAGATCTTAAGGCGGCCATCGTCAGCCATCTCGGAGCCCTCAGCGGCGTTCCGAATCGAGCCGTGATATCCGAGCGACACCGGCAACTGCTGATTAGTGCCCATGCCGAGATAAAGGAGGCCGCCCTACTATTTTCAGGATCAGTTCCGGATCCTTCGCTGGCTGCATCCCGTCTAAGAGAGGCATTAAACATTCTGGGAGAAGCAACAGGGCGCGTTTATCACGATGAACTTCTCAATAATATCTTCAGTAGGTTTTGTATCGGAAAGTAAGCGCCTATGGAGCACTACGAAGTTATAGTCATTGGCGCTGGACATGCAGGATGTGAGGCGGCCCTTTCAAGTGCGAGAATGGGCGCACGCACCCTGCTCGTCACGATGGAGCGCCAAGCCATTGCCAGGATGTCTTGCAATCCCTCCATCGGCGGAATAGCCAAGTCGCATATTGTCTGCGAGCTCGACGCTTTGGGGGGCGAGATGGCTCGTAATAGCGACTACACCGGGATCCAGTTCCGCACCCTAAACACCAAGAAAGGCCCTGCCGTTCAATCCTTCCGCACTCAATGCGACAAGCACGCCTATGCCGCAAGAATGAAGCGCATTGTCGAATCCACAGACCATCTAGACATCCTTGAATCCACAATTGATGATTTATGGGTGGAATACGGAACCCTTCGAGGGGTAATCTCACAGGACGGAAGCCGAATTCAAGCCAAAGCGGTTATCATAACAACCGGAACATTCTTGAATGGGACAATTCATATCGGCAGGAAATCCTTCAAAGGAGGACGCAATGGAGAAGCGTCCTCCGATAAGTTAAGCCAGGCATTGATGCGTTTGGGATTCCGAATGGCTCGATTAAAAACCGGAACACCCCCAAGACTCCACAAAGACAGCATTGATTGGATCAAAACGACGGAGCAGCATGGCGAGACACCACCACCCTTTTTTTCCTATCAGCTAAAGCTCAACATAGAATCAAGAGTCCAGAATCACGAATCCCGGGAGAATAGCTCGGAGTTCCACGTGGAACATGAAAGCAAAGGCTTTCTATCACCAGACGCCTCATCTCCTGGCCTGTTCCACGTGGAACAGTCTCCATTATGCCCTTGGCGTCCTGGTGAAAATCAACTTTCGTGTCATATTACAAACACAACAGAGCAAACTCACCATATCATCAGGCAAAATCTTTCCAACAGCGCCATGTATGGCGGCATGATTACAGGAACGGGGGCGCGCTATTGTCCGTCGATTGAAGATAAGATCGTGAAGTTTGCCGATAAGGAATCCCATCATATCTTTCTTGAACCAGAAGGACGATTCTCGAACGAGATCTATCCCAACGGAACTTCGAATAGTCTTCCGGAGTCTGTTCAACACGCTATGATCCATTCCATCCCCGGACTGGAAAAGGCTGTCTTCACGAATTTGGCTTATGCAATTGAATATGATTATTCTGATCCGACCCAATTGACGCATACGCTGGAATCGAAACTTGTCGAGCATCTCTATCTTGCCGGACAGATCAATGGAACGACTGGCTATGAGGAGGCCGCAGGACAGGGCTTTGTTGCAGGCGTTAACGCGGTTCTCAAACTGCGCGGTGGCAAACCTTTTATTCTTGGACGAGGGGATGCCTATATCGGCGTTCTTATTGATGATTTAGTTACCAAGGGAACTGATGAACCTTAT
>CAYOQM010000096.1:0-2671 GCA_964406065.1 uncultured Verrucomicrobiota bacterium | reverse complement strand
AGCGGAACATCGCCTGATATTACGACAGGATAATGCCATATTCAGAATGCTGCCTTTCGCAAGATCGCTTGGAATCATCCCTGAGTCCGACACCCGGATTTTTGCTTCGCTTAAATCACAGATTGACACGGAAATTAGACGTTTAGAAACCACATTTCATCAAGGACAGTCTCTTTCTCAACTACTTCGTAAAACGGAAGTTACATACAATAATCTTCCATTATCAAAAACAACGGACCGTTTGGTCACATCTCAAGTTGAGATTCTCGTTAAGTACGCCGGGTATATTTCCCGTGAGCAGGTGCAAATTGAAAAGTCCAAAACACTTGAAGGGCAACTTATCCCTGATTGGGTTGATTATGACAAACTCGGCGTATTGCGCTTCGAGTGCCGGGAGAAGTTAAAGCGAATCCGCCCTGCATCCCTGGGACAGGCTGCGCGTATCTCCGGAGTCACTCCGGCTGATGTCTCGATTCTGGCTGTGATGATTAAGCGCGGGAGCGCGAGCCCTTCGTCGTCATAAACTCGTTTACGTCCTGCCCGGATCGAGCTGCAGGCGGACAGATTGAACTGTATTGGTGCCAAAGGTCTTTTGCACCTTGCCCAGCAGTTCGCGTTGCATGCGATAGATTTCGCTCAACCAGGGGGAACTGTCAACATATACCGTAAGCGCCTTATTGATCAGTGTTCCTGGCCGGGTGTGTGCCGCCAGGCTTTTTCCGACAGCCTCCGCCCACTTCTCTTCCAGAATGCCAAGGCGGCATTGTTCATCCAGCTTGACGGACTTAAGAAGCGGCCCAATGAGTTTTGCAATGGGAATCCCTCCGTCGGCAACCGAACCGGGCTGAATTCGGGCCTGTCGAGGATGCTTGTATGATGCCGCAGCCATGGCCTTGTTATTACTCCATTCCGCCGCGCCTGTCCATAATCCTAAAAAGAGCAGTTCGACTGCGGAGCAGTTGAACTGCTCTTTTTAGGATTATGGTATCGTCGCCGGCTCGTGCGCGCTCCGACCTGATCTCCAGTGAAGCAGCACCAATGAAAACGGGCAGGGGATCCCCCTGCCCGTCATTCATCCCGTTCCGCCAAGCTTATTCGCCAAGCTGCCAGCGCACGAAGCGGCGAATCGAAAGCGTATCGCCGACTTCCTTGCTTTTCGCCTCAAGCAGTTTTGTCACCGATAGGTCCGGCTCCTTGACAAATCCCTGATCCACCAGACACACCTGCTCATAGAACTTGCGGATCTTGCCCTCCACAATCTTATCGACGATGTTGGCCGGCTTGCCCGTCACCTGTTTGGCATAGATCTCGCGTTCGGCGGTCAGCATATCGGCCGGAACCTCGGCCGAAACCAGATACCGTGGACTGCACGCGGCCACATGCAGCGTCAAATCCTTTGCCAGTTCCTGCACAACAGGGCTGGACGCCGTTGTAGCCTTGCCGAACCCCAGTTCAAGCATAACCCCCAGCTTGCCGTTCAGATGGATGTAGGTCGCCACGAGGCCGCTTTCCTGGGCCGTATACCGGAGGTTCCGCTTGGCCACCAGGTTTTCGCCAATTTCCGCGACCTTGGCGGCCATCTCAGCCTTGGTGGTCTCGGTGATGGTGTTGTCGTCCATCCCTAGCGCCTTCGTGGCCAAGGACTTGACAAAAGCCTGAAAGTTCTCGTTTTTGGCGACGAAATCAGTTTCACAATTGATTTCGATCAACGCGCCGACCTTGCCGTTAACCGCCGCCGCGATCAACCCCTGGTTGGCCGCGCGGGTGGCTTTCTTGGCGGCGATCGCCAGACCGCGCTCCCGAAGCAACCGGACCGCCTTGTCCTTGTCGCCGCCGGCTTCCACCAAAGCGCGTTTGCATTCCATCATTCCAACGTTGGTGGCTTCGCGAAGTTCCTGCACCATAGCCGCTGTAATTTCAGCCATGATTCTTTACTCCTTGTTTTCAGCCGGGGCCGGGGTTACGGTTTCTGCGGGCGCGGCTTCCTGCGCGGGGGCCGGTTTGCTGGCCACGCGTCTCCGCGGTGCCCGGCTGTCATTCCTGGGTTTCCGGGGCCCGGCAGGACGAACGTCTCCACCCTGTCCCTGCTCGGCCTCGCGCTTTTTAGTTTCCTCTACGGCTATCTTGGAATACTCCGAAACCCCCTTGCTGATAGATGCCGCTAGCGCGTCGGCAATCAACCGGATGCCGCGGATGGCATCATCATTCCCGGGGATCGGATAATCCACCGGCTCGGGATTCGTATTGGTATCCACAATGGCAATCACGGGAATATGCAGCCGGTTGGCTTCAGCAATGGCAATGGCCTCGCGGTTGATATCAATGACAAACATCGCGCCGGGCTTGTCTTCCATGGTCGAAAGTCCGGAGAGATTCTTGCGTAGCTTTTCGAGTTCATGGCGCAATACGGCCACTTCCTTCTTGGGCATTTTCTCGAACTCGCCATCCTTCTCCATCTTTTCAACCTGGCGCATATACTTGATGCGCTTGCGAATCGTGGTGCTGTTGGTTAACGTGCCCCCCAACCAACGCGTGCTCACAAAAGGCTGACCGCAAGAAGTGGCAATTTCCTTGGTTACCTGCTGGGCCTGCTTCTTGGTTCCTACAAACAGGATCGGCCGGCCGCGGGCCGCTGTTTCATAGACAAACTGCTTCGCCTTCGCGAGTTGCT
>CAYOQM010000095.1:1830-9527 GCA_964406065.1 uncultured Verrucomicrobiota bacterium | reverse complement strand
TGCTCCACAATGCAGTAAGAGCCACGCACGTATAAATGGCGACTAAAAACAGCCTTGCTCGCTGCACTACTTCCCCGGATATAGACGGGATTGGCTGCAGTCCCTTGACTTTGGACAAACGCCGCACCGGTATACCCAGAAGACGTATACGCGTACGGACCACCATGTATTTCGACCACGCTTCCTGCCAACAATGTTGTTGGAATAGTCAGGCGTGGTTTCTCTGGATTGCCGAAAGGATTGCCAGTATCCACGGCAGCTGAGCTGGTATTATCTACATAATGCGTATATGGGCCATTACCGTCGTCACGATAGGGTTGTGGGCCGATTCCAAAGTCATAAGTTTTGTTTGTGCATATGTAATGGCTTTCAAAAATCCCAAACTGGGGGGCAGGAATGCCCACCGGGGGTTCCCATATCATGAAATTCGCCGTGATTTGCTTGTCGCTGTTCATTGTGACATTGATCACAAGGCGACCATCCTGGACATCACCGGTCCATTCTAAAAAGTAATACCCCACGTCCGGCAAAGGAATCAGTTCCACCACATCGCCGGTTGCGTAGTCACTTTTGCATGGCTCGAGCCGCACCGTTCCATTTGTGCAGGTAACTGTCAAAGTCGAGGCATAGACGAAACAAGCACTGCCACAAAATAAACCAACGGCAAGCCATCGCGCTTTCATTGTTCTCAAATAGCTCATATCCAGCCACCACTCCTTTCATCAACTTACGACTTACGTTTCACGCACAACACCTGCGACAGTTTGAGGTTACTTGGGGTGAAAGAAGAGCAGCACATACAAGTAGGCCACCCCCTCAAACAACACTTCCCGAACACCCTCGCTCGATCGCCACCAATGTTCGGGATCGTATTCGCACTCGTCCAATGCTATTACCCCAAGGTACACACCTTTCGGGAACGCTCTCTTGAACAGTATCCCGGATCGGCGAGCGTGTGCTCCCATCGTAACGACATCAAACATTTTCCCCGACTTTCCCTGTAGACGCAGCCAGTCTTGCACTGCGAGTGCCGAGTGATAAGTCCGGTCCTTCTTGACCACGTCGCACGTAACGAGTGCTATACGCTCTCGTGGAATACCACGTCGCACCAAGGCATTCGTCAGATATTCCCCCTGAAAACGTCCAGACACCCACTTGTCGCTACTATCATAGACAGCATTCACAACAACCACATACTGGTACCGTGACGCCTCATACTCCCTGACAACCTGAGGTATCGAACTCGTGCGAATCCATCCTTCTACGATCATGATCCCCTCCCGATTGGGACAGGAGCATGCGAGAAACGAGAAAAGGCCGCGAAGCATCACCCACACCACCACGAGCACAAAACCGGTCAGCATCGTTACCCCGAGGATCGTCAGTGTCCATCGCTCTTTTCGAACCAGATATGGGGAAAGAAGCCTCTGCCCAATCCGGATAATGCAATCAGCGTTAATCATGGGGCAGGGAATCCCGCGACACAGGAAACCGTTGTCTTGCTATTTCCTTATCTTCGCTGGACAATCCGTCAAAAATATAATGATGATC
This sequence comes from uncultured Verrucomicrobiota bacterium, assembly GCA_964406065.1. Lineage (GTDB taxonomy): Bacteria > Verrucomicrobiota > Kiritimatiellia > CAIKKV01 > CAITUY01 > JAABPW01. The sequence continues at coordinate 7,976 of CAYOQM010000095.1, read as the reverse complement.
ATGAATTACGATCATAATCCGTTCGCCTAACGTAATCAGACGCCCCGCTCATGGATATAACGCTACCAGCAACCCCGGCAACGACGGCATTGTTCGGCACATCCTTCGTCACAACACAATTCGCGCCAATAGCGACATTGTTTCCTATCGTAATCAAACCGAACAACTTGGCCCCGGCGCCTATGAACACATTGTCGCCTATTACCGGACATCCCTTTCGCAGCCCGCGATTGCTACGACCGATTGTGACTCCATGCGAAATGTTGCAGTTTCTACCAATCTTCACGTCTTCATTTATGACAATGCCGCCAAAGTGCCCTATGAAGAAGCCTTTCCCAATATCCGCACCATAAGGAATCGATATTCCCAGCTTGTAGCGATAGTGAATCAAGCAGCAGCGTGCAATCGGGTACACAAGAAACTTCAGTACAGGGATTGCTCGGACATACCGGCAAGTTCGCATCCAGAACACATATTTGAAAGATTCTCCAAACAGCACCTCATGCACTAGATGCGAGAATGTTGTGCAAGCGTCGATTCGATACAAGTCAGACAATACAACTTGCCTATATGCCCTGAAGTTCATCTTGTTCTGCCTCGTTTCTTTTATTAGCCCATTATTCATGCAAAATACCAGTCTGCTTGCAGCACTTCCGTCCAATTTTAATTAAGGGGCTTCTGTTTCACTTCAATGGCTAACATTTACGCAACCGACAACACCCCCCCGTATTCTTTCCTTCACTTTTTCAGACAGAACCCATTGCCAATATAACACCCCCAGAATCATTGATCCGCACACACACGCAAGTACAAGTTTAAGCAGTGCATTACCCGGAAAAAGCTGCTTTATCAAGACAAGACACAAAACGAACGGAAAACTCGCAAACAAAGAATATTTCCAAGTGTACCAAAAAAACGTCGATTTCTTAAGTTTGATTTTTTTGCAGGCATACCAAGGAATGTACACTCCATTCGTTATTGAAAGCGGTAATCCGACGGCAACCGCAACACCTGGCAATCCGGCATTCGAAAACTTTAGCACCGCGTATGCGAGCGCGAGGCCCGAGCATTGGGCGAGAAACGTGATGACCCCTGGGCGACCATGCAAGTCCAATCCGGATAACATAAAGACAACTGGAGTATTCGCGACATAAACGATTTGACCTAGCGCCATTGCCATGATCAGAAGACCGTTACTGTATCGCGCGCCCATCCATATCGAAAGCAACTCCTCGCCCATAATGCCAATAAACAACATTATTGGCAAACAGAGGCAGTTGCTGTAAGTCGATGACTGTATAAACAATTTACGAATCTGCTCCGAGTCCCCAACCGCATGCAGCGAGCTTGTCGTTGGGACAAGAACCTGCGCGTACTTGGTCATCAAAGTGAAAACGCTTCGAATGAGAGCCCGTGGACGGGAATAAAGAGCAAGTGCTGCCGTTCCCATGCTTGCGAGAATGAACACACTAATGGTCTGGTTTAGAAGCAGGTCACCGACTCTGGGTATAAATGTCTTCCCTCCGAACAGTATCATCTCCTTTGCGGTGCCAACATCACAGTAGTGCAGACGCAGACGAAGCCCGGGGGAAATCCCATAGGCAAGAATCCATCGTGCAACCCAGCCCCCCCCCTCGCACAACAGAACCGAAACTCCGAGCCCGATCAGACCCCCTCCATAAAGCAGAGAAAGGAGCATAGCCAAGAACGTAAGAATGTTGGACAAGGCATGAATTCCATTATGCAAGTCCCACCTGTGACAGCCTGTTAATACCCCCCCAAACGGAGCCAAGGCAACTTGAACAGCCATGCTTGCGCCCAATAAAAAAATAAGCCAGCGCACTTCATGGATATTCATAGAGAGCTGCTTATGAAACAGCACCGGAACGTAATACGCGGAAAAAAAAGACACAGCGAGAATAGCCCCACCTATCACTCCCATAACCGCCGTGCTGGTTGAAACAACCCGACTGACACCCACTTCGTCGTTCATGGATTTATACAATGCAACGTATCGGTTGATCGATGAGGCAACTCCAACATGGATGAGTCCGAAGTAAGCTACAACAGTCCAAGCAAAATCCCAAACCCCCAACTGATCCTGTCCCAGCTTTGAATCAATAATCCGCGGCACTACAAATCCGGAGAGAACTTGAAGCGAGAAAGCCCCCCAACTCGAGATGATGTTGAGCGACATCCGCTTGTGCCCATGGGCATCCATATCTTTACAGCATTTCATTGTCACTGAATACATGAACGCAGTTGGGAGAATGTACACACTCGCAGCCCGCATGTCTGTTGAACAAGTTGAACAAACCGATCAATGTCATGGTCACTGCTATGCTCTTTCGTGTGTCCAATCGCGACGTAAACAGGAACCTGACCCACGCGGTCAGACTGTTCCCCGTCTTTGATCAAATCCATCAGGGCCGCGCCTGAAAGATTATGCAAATCAAGCTTAATAGGAACTGGCTCGAACAATAACCGGATTAACGATAGCGGACTCCTCATGATTCCAAGTTCACGCACGAGTTCGCGCTGTTTGTTCTGCGGAACATTTCTAGAGAACTTGGCCTTGAGTCGCCTGCCGGTAAGTTGCGAACATCGCCGTCCCATTCGAGAATAGATCGGAACCTCCAGTATATCGCCAGCAGCATCTTCCGAGCATACATCACATGAAACGCGCCAATACCAGAGATTGCGCGGAGCGATCCTATAATTCAACTCCGGATATTGAGCTCGAAACATTCCCTTCACGAGCGATGTGTCGAATCGAATTTCATTCGCAGCAAGCGCACGCAAAAGTCGTTCCCCGGGCTGTGCACAAAAAGCACCTGCCCGAAACGCCGATACAGTGAAGGTGGGATCAGCCGCACGCGCCAGTTGCTCAAGGGCGTTCTTCCTATCGGCAATGTAATCTGTCGCATCCTCCTGACGCGCGAACAGTTCGTCAACCGTACTCACCCGCCTATTGAGTATCCACACGTTGTTCCGGTACTCCGCTCCGTACCATTGGGGATGAAGGTGGAGTTGAACATCGTGACCTTCCTTAACGAGTTCGGCGACCTGCTGTTCAACCAACGCCGCAGGGTCATACTGAAGTGCATTCGTAAGCGGCACCCGGAATTTTCGGAAGGCAAAGTATTCCTCCATCTCAATAAAAAACGTGAAAGGGATTTTCCACCGCTTTCCGATGCCAGCCAACTGGCGGGCAGGTTCAATCATATGACGAATGACGTCTCCACTGCCATTGCCGAACAGCTCATAGTCTATAGAGAAAATGATGTGCCTAATGCCCGTAGATTCCATAGTGCAATCTCTATCCGTTCCGCGCGCGAAGAATTGACTCATAGTACGACACTGTTCTATCAGCAACGCTTTCCGGGTGATACCGCTTTACCGCTTCCCGATGTGCATGAATACCAAAAGCAGAATTCAAGTCCCGATCCGTAAGAAGCAAAACTATCTTCTCCGCAAGCGTAATAGCATCATCCGGCTCCACAAGGAACCCGTTCCGGCCTTCATCAATCATAAAGGGCATGCCGCATCGACGTGAAGCGATGACCGGCACTCCAGCCGCCATGGCCTCGGCTATCGCCATTGGCGCATTCTCTTGATACGACGGCAAGACAAAGACCTGTGCCTCCGAAAGCTCTTTCCTTATGGCCGCCGGGGCAATCCTGCCGAGAAGCTGAATATGGTTCTCCAAACGCGCAAGACGGATTTCCTGCTCCACCAGGCCGACATAGCGCGCATCCTTCATTTCCCCTGCAAATCGAGCATGAACATCAAAACCCATCCGACGTGCAATTTCAATGGCACGAACAATAACGAGCGGGTTTTTCCGCGACGATATCCAACCCGCAAAAAAAACGCGACCCGGCACGGGATCCTTCCTTACGAAAAAATTAGCGGGTTCAATCGGATTATCAATATCTATGATGTCCGCAGACGTCAATGACTCGATTTGTTTTCGGACATAGGGTGAGATCGCAACGATATGGCGATGCCGAGCCAATCCTCGCTTTTCGATTCGTTCCCATAAAAAGGAGCGTACTCCCGACAATCTCTGATTCTCCGCTAAAATATTAGCATGATCAAATCCATGTACAGTAAACACCACGGGGATATCCAATCTTCCAAGAAAAAGCCCGAACGTCTCATGAAAGTGGATCAAATCCGGTTGAAGTGCACGAAGATAGCGCAGCAGGCTCTGTTTGCCTGGTCCACAGATAATATCGACGAGTTGAGGCCATCGACTTCCTGGCAGACGGTGCAAATGGAAGGCCCCATTGTATTCATGGACTGCCTTTACTAGATTTCTTTCGAGCGTTATGACATGTAATTCGACGTCTTTCTTGGCCGCAATGGCGTTACAGAAGGCCATCGCGACACTCTCAACCCCGCCACGTGGTTGGTTATTGTACGGATATCGAGTGAAAATCGCGATGCGCATTGTAACTAATTCCGGATAGAGAGTCTTTCAGATTCAAGCCATTCTACAGCGAGAGGCCCGAGGCAACTCGTGCGAACACATCTGCATATTTTGCTATCATGACTTCAATCGAGTGATTTCGCTCATAGTACCTTCGCGCATTTGAAGAATAGTCTTCAAACTGCCCCTGATCGTTCATTATGCTCTCGATCACCCTTCTCGCATCATCCACAGAGGCAACGACCTTGCCAAGCCTGTTCTCGTCTATGATGTTATCCGGATCGAATGTGGTAACAATCGGCACACCGTTTGCCCATGCTTCGATAAAGGTCGTAGGAAAACCTTCGTGGCTCGACGTGCATACGAGCAGCTTTGATCGCGAATACACAGACCCCATGGCGTCGGGTCGTACTCTGCCGAGGAGCGAGAGATTGGGCAACCGCATCCCTCGCCGTATTAGAAGGCGAGAGTACTCGAGTCTCTCATCCCCCCACCCCGCAACCACAAAGTCGTACTTGGGCATAGCTTCGACAACGTCATATAGCCATTCCAATCGTTTGACCGGAACAAATCTGCCGACCCACAGGATGTTCGTCTTGTTTCCCACCGCCTCAACACGATGCAATAGTGGGTCTGCGGTACAACTTTGGATAAGATGCGATTGGGCTGAGAAATTTTTTATCAAGTTGCGCTGCTGCGTCCGAGTCTGTGAAACGATAGCATGTGCATGCTTGATTCCGTAACGATACAACATCCGGTCGCGCGTTTGCGTCAAGTAAGGCAGTTCAAGCTTGCAGTCAGCGTCCGCAGCTGTGGCGAAAACGAACTTCTTCCTGTGAAGACGGCACCAGAGGGCGACCTGACCGGTTTCCACACCGCACCCCATCTGGTGGTAAATATCAGCACCCGCCCTGCGCATTGCCGACCACAGACCGAACCAACGCGGCCAGAAGAAACGCATGACAGGAATCCCCGCCTCTGGACGGTAGGCGGCATGGAGAGTGATCCCGTCAATGTTCGACTGAACATTCTCATCGCGGTCATGAATGATCATGCTGACCCGATAACCGCAACGCTTCAGACTTCGTGCGAGCATGACATGATTGACTTCATTTCCACCCACATGAGAAGGTTCGAGGGCACCAGTAAGGATGTCATAGCATTTCAGACTGATAATGCACACATGTTCCACGTTTAAGCCCTCATGCTCGCGCCACGTCCTGACGGTCGTCCCTCACATCCGAGGCAACTTGGACGATTTGCTGCCACCGTTTTGCGGCTGAAGCCAGATCATATGTCAGCGCCGTTTTCCGCGCCGCATCCGAAATTCTCACGTAGAGCCCCGGATTTTTTCGGAGTTCAACCGCAATAGATGAAAAGGCTTCAGGCGTTCTTTCGGTGAGCAGAAAGCCATTTTGTCCGTGGTCGATTATGTCCTGATGTTCACCGACATTTGCCACAATCGGCGGCACCCCATGAAACATGGCTTCGATCAACGCTTGGGACAGTCCCTCGGAATCAGATGTCAAAACAAAGATTCTGCTTCGCTCAAGCCACGGCGAGACATCTCTGACATGTCCAACGAAATGGACGTCGTGCTCAATGCCTAATTGGACCGCTTGCTTTCTAAGATCACACTCTAAAGGGCCAGCGCCGACGACAGCCGCTGAGATGCATCCTAAATCGCGCTTTGTCAGTTGAACCATATGCA
>CAYOQM010000095.1:0-1820 GCA_964406065.1 uncultured Verrucomicrobiota bacterium | reverse complement strand
AATCATCAAAAAAAATATCAAGCCGTTTTACGGGCACCAACCGTCCAATAAAGATCAGGTCATATGTCTTCGTTACGGCAACCGAAAGGGGTTCAGGTCTCACGAAGCCCCCGGCTACGATCTCGCAGCGCGTTCGTGCACTCCGTTCCCGCAAAAAGCGAATCGTTGATCTTCCCCTCACAATAGTAATATCGATCTGGCTTACAAAATTCACGAGCAATTGTTCGAAGTGATCGTCCGGCGCGTCAATGAGCCGAGACCACAAGTTTCCAGCGAGGTACCCCCCTCCCTCAATTTCACGCAACCCTCCACCATTGAAGTATATTGAGCGTGCCCCAACAATCTTGCCAATTATTCCGGCAGAGATTCCATTCATGAGGAGGTGAAAGCCCCCCACATAGTCTGGCTTCGTGATGATGCTGATCCACACGAATAGCAGAAGTCGCGCGGGAGTCTTCCCTATAACGCCACAGAGCCACGGCGGCGGCGAGCGGAGATGCACATGGCGCAGTGCAGGTAATGGATATGTGCTGACGACGGTAATGCTCGAAAAACAACCGCTCGCAACCATGGGCCGAATTTTGTTCATTATCCAATTTTCAGAAAAAAAAGTTCCAGTCAGGACAACGCTCAAACCGGCAGAACGGCTATCCGCTCGATACCGCCGTCTCCTTCCACCGATCTGCTTTGTTAGGAAAAGCAAAACGCTCAAAGCGACTCGAATGATTGCCAACATAGCCCGTTTCACTGTTGAATGCCGTCCATGACTCTTTTCCATTCCAACACCTAGCTAGGGAATCACGAATAGCCGTATCTCGCGTTCATGCCACCCGCAATCTTCTGGAACACACTCAACTCCTTCGTGGTTAACCTCTGTTTCCACCGATCATCCAGAATGATGTCTGATGATGTGTCCAATCGCATTCCATTACCGATGACATGCTGCCGCACTTCCCTGAAATTCATTTTGATCCCCTCGGGTGCAACACCGATAAAATCACATATCTTCGTTAACGTATCGGATGTATGCAGACATAGATCCTCATAATGAACCGTAAGCCGCTTCTTTTCCGGCAAGGTGGCGAGCGCACACTGCGCGTCTTCATTATTCCTGCGCCATTCGTAGGAAGCCATTTCAATCGAATGTCGCTCTCCATCGCGTTTCTCGCCTGACCCACCACCGCGCAATTTCGGACATTTCGCATCAGCGAAAGCGAATGGATCCATGTAAGTGAGCGCCACGGCACGACCGTCGCGCACAAGATGAATAACGCGAATGTCAAAAGCCGGGTTCCGGATTAGATATTTGAGACGAAGCCCGATCTTCGATGAGTCGACAATTACCTTCTTTCCGCTCACTTCGATGATCGCTTCTACGAGTGCCTTGTTCCTTGCCTGCACCGCATTGAGATGGCGATGCCACTCAGGTGAAACCGACAGCAACAAATCACGCGCCATTTCCAGGCAAATCCCCCTATGCAACGGGCGCAACAACCGGCCAAGATATCGGCTCGAGACTCTTTGGACATTGGTGCCTGAATCGGCTATGTCAAACAATATACCACGTTTGTACATATTGGCTGTGATGTTGTTCCAAAACGCACAATTGATGATGGTATCTCCGCACGAGCAGCGATAACAAGACACATCGCCAAGCTTGTTAATCTTGAGTTCTCCAACCGTGCATACCTCGGAATGCGCCCCTAGCAGCATTGCAAGCACGGTAGATCCTGAATGGCTCGCTGCGAGAATATAAACAAATCGAGAGACGCGACTGTCTCCGTTAATCGAACAAGCGCAATTCAAATCTCGGACTGGCT
>CAYOQM010000094.1:0-9577 GCA_964406065.1 uncultured Verrucomicrobiota bacterium | reverse complement strand
GCTTGGATGGAAGTCTATGCCGGCGAGAAGGCCAACGCGGTCTATGGCCAGCCGGTGTGGCTGCCACCGGAGACACTCACCGCCTGCCGGGAATTCCTCGTCTCCATCAAGGGACCGCTGACCACGCCGGTCGGCGGCGGCATCCGCAGTATCAACGTGGCCCTGCGCCAGGAGTTGGATCTCTATGTCTTCCAGCGCCCGGTGCGCTGGTTCAAGGGCGTGCCCTCGCCGGTGAAGCAGCCTGAGTTGACCGATATGGTGATCTTTCGCGAAAACACGGAGGACATCTATGCCGGCATCGAGTGGGCCGCTGGAACCCCCGAGGTGAAGAAGGTCATTCATTTTCTCCAGAAGGAAATGGGGGTCAAGAAAATCCGGTTCCCCGCCACCTCCAGCATCGGCATCAAGCCGGTCTCGCAGGAAGGCACCGAGCGGCTGGTCAAGGCGGCCATCCGATACGCCATTCAGGAGAAACGCCCCTCCGTGACGCTGGTCCACAAGGGGAATATCATGAAGTTTACCGAGGGCGGTTTCCGTGACTGGGGTTATGAAGTGGCCCGCAAGGAGTTCGGCGCGACCCTCATCGACAAGGGGCCCTGGCAAAGAATCAGCCTGCCCAACGGGCACGAACTGGTGATCAAGGACGTGATCGCCGACGCCTTCCTCCAGCAGATTCTTACGCGTCCGGCCGACTACTCGGTGATCGCGACGCTGAACCTGAATGGCGATTATATCTCCGACGCCCTGGCGGCCTGCGTGGGCGGCATCGGCATCGCGCCCGGCGCCAATATCAATTACCTGACCGGGGCGGCCTGTTTCGAGGCCACCCACGGCACGGCGCCGAAATATGCCGGGCAGGACAAGGTGAATCCGGGCTCGCTGATCCTGTCAGGCGAGATGATGTTCCGCTACCTGGGCTGGACCGAGGTGGCCGACCTGATTGTCGCCGGCGTGGAGCGGACCATCAGCAACAAGACGGTGACCTATGATTTCGAGCGCCTCATGGAAGGCGCGAAACTTCTGAAGTGCAGCGAATTCGGGCGCGCCATCGCCGACAACATGTAGGACACACCGCTCCGGTGTTGCTTCCCAATGAATGATTCAACTCCCGTCTCATGTCAGTCCCGGAAACGACGGGGCGACAAGTGGTTCTGGCTCGCCCTCTGTTTCCTGATTCTGAACGGATGGGCCGTCTGGAAGGTCGCCGGGCCTCCCGGTTTTTTCCGGGGTGGCCGGACCGAGACGGCGAGCGCCGTCAAGGAGCCGCTTAAACTGAATCAGGTATCCCTCGCGGCCTATGATGCCCGCGGACGCTATGCCGTATTGAAGCTGGATTTCAGCCAGCCGGTCAGTTCGATTGCGGCCGGCCGGTTCATCAGTGTGTTCCGGGATGAGGCGGGGCGCGACAAGATCGGCATCGAGATGGTCGGCGATATCCGTTCGCGCACCCTGCTGGTCAAGGCGTTCGACGTGGCCTCCGGCGAAACGCTCGCCCTGACCCTGGAGCAGGGATTGCCTTCGGTCTCAGGGGGCCATCTGGTGCTCGAGGCTCAGCGTGCCAGCGTTGTCATCAACAACGGGTTCGAGCCTCGTTCACTCGAGGTTGAATGTCCGGCATTCGAGCCTCTCTCCCTATCCGTGGCATTCGGTAAACGGGTTGATGTGACCGGTGCCGACACCTTGATCACGGTTGAACCCCCGGTGAAGATCGATGTCGCACCCGACTATATTGGCTGCAAGCTGACCGGCGAGTTCCAGCCGGGCCGGGCGTATGCGGTGACTTTCAAGAGGGGCCTGAAGGCCGAGGATGGCACCACGCTGGCGAAGGAGGTCACCCGGCAGGCCGTGTTCGGGGATCGCGATCCCGCCGTGTCGCTGGCGCATGAGGGCAATTACCTGTCCCCCGGCGGGGCGTTGAATGTGCCTGTTACGGCGGTCAATGTCCGTCAAGCCCTGGTTTCCCTGCAACGGGTATGTCCCGGGAATGTTGTCTATTTCACCAATCAGCGCCATGAATTTGATCCCTATGGGCACGAAGGACTTGCCGATCCCGCGGTCACCAACACCGTGGTGTTTCCCGACACGCCGAATCGTGAAAACAAACAGGTTCTGAACCTGCGTTCCCTGGCCGGGGCTGATCCGCGCGGGGTGTATCACCTTTCCGTGGCGTACAAGATCCCGCACGACGAGTATGACAGCAGCAGGCGCGTGGACCGGTTGGTGGTGGTTACGGACCTGGGGATTTCAGCCAAGGTGGCGAAGGATGGGGTGTGGGCATGGGTCAACTCATTGCGCAGCGCCCAGCCGGCGACCAACACCGAAATCGTGCTCTATGCCCGCAACAACCGGGAGCTGGCCCGCGGCCGGACGGATGCACAGGGGCTGGTCTTCCTGCCCTGTGCGGCGGGCGCGTTGCCGGAACTGGCACCGACACTGGTGACCGCGACACGTGATGGGGACAACTCGTTTCTCCCGTTGTCGGAACCGGTCCGTCTAGAGGGCACTGAGGGGGCGCCCTATGTGGGGAAGGTTCCGGAAGCCTTTGTCTTTGCCGATCGCGGAGTCTACCGGCCGGGGGAAGCACTCCATGCCAAGGCGCTCGTGCGCGACAGGGACTTTGCTCCCCCCGCGCCGTTTCCCGCCCTGTTCCGGATCGTGAAGCCGGATGGCAAGGTGTTCCGCGATATTCCGGTGACCCTGGATGGTCTGGGATCGGCCGAGTGTTCGGTTGCCCTGCCAGCCTATCTGCCCACAGGATCCTACCGTATCCAATTGGTCATGCCGGGCACCTTCACCGAACTTGGGGAAGCGACGCTGGCGGTTGAGGATTTCGTGCCGCCCCAGATTGCCGTGGCGCTGTCCAACCTCCCCGTGCGAATCGCCGCCGCGACATCCTTTCCCTTTCATGTTTCGGCGCGTCACCTCTTCGGGCGTCCGGCTGCTGACCTTCCGGTTGTCGCGGAGGCGGTGTTTGGGGATGTCGGGTTCAAGCCCGCCGGATGGGATGGATATGTGTTTGGCGATCCCGAAAAGGGAGCGTTGCGCAAGGAGTCATCGTTGGGTGAATCCCGGCTGGACGGCAACGGGCGGCAGATGTTCACGGTTCCCGGTCTGGTGTCCGCCCGCCCTGCGGCCTGTGTGAAGGCAACCGTTTCGGCGACGGTTCGCGACAGCGGCGGGCGTCCCGCCACCGCAACGGCCACGACCCTATTGGATGCTTATCCATTCTATCTCGGACTGAAGCCGGACCGTGAAGGCGGACATGTCAAAGTGGGCGACACAGTGACGCTTGCCGTTGCCGTGGTGAATCCGGACGGTTCCCGCTGTGCGGGCGACCGGCAACTGGAGATAACCGTTGAACATGTGGAATGGGTCAGCGTGATGAAGCGCAACAACGGGCACTACACCTGGCAGTCGGAACGGGTGAAAAGCCGGATCGGTGCGCCGGTGCAAGTGGTGGTGAAAGACGGGAGCGGGACCGGTGTCTTCACTCCGGGCCGGGCAGGCGAAGCGGTGGTGACGGTGAGGGATCCGGCAAGCGGAGCCTCCTCCTCGATGGTTTTCTTTTCGGCGGCGGGTGATGCGGAATGGGTGGATTGGGCCCGCGACAAACCCGCCTCGGTCGCGTTGAGCCTGGACCGGCCGCATTATGCGCCCGGTGACCGGGCGAAGCTGGCGGTGCGCGCTCCCTTCACCGGTCCGGCCCTGCTTACTGTCGAGTCGGACAGGGTCCTTGAAACCCGCCTGGTCAATCTCAAGGCCAACACGGCGGAGTTCGAGATCGAAGTCAAACCCGGCTACGGTCCCAATGTCTATTGCGTTTTGAGCCTGATCCGGCCCGCGGTTGCCGAGAATGTCTGGACGGCTCACCGGGCGGTGGGGTCGGTGCCGCTCAGGGTTGTGGAGCCAGGACACCGGTTGTCGATCCAACTGCAGGCTCCATCGGGCATCCGGCCCCAGTCCCGGCTTCCGGTGACGGTGTGTGTGAAGGATGAAGGCGGGCGGCCTTATGCCGATGCCGGAGTGGTGGTGATGGCGGTGGATGAGGGGATTTGTATGCTCACCGACCTCGCTCTGCCCGATCCCCTCGACTATTTCCTGCGCCAGCGCGAAGCTGGGGTGTCGCTGTTCGACCTGTATGGCAAACTGATGCCGGTCTGCGAGGACGCTTCGGATGCCACTGTCTCGCACACCGGGGGCGGCATGGGCGAACCGCTGGCCAAGCGCCTCAACCCCATCAAGGCCAGTCGTTTCAAGCCGGTGGCATTGTGGGCCTCCGGCGTTACGACCGACAGCCGTGGTGAAGCCTCCGTCACGCTTGATGTTCCCGAGTTCACCGGCGAACTCAGGCTCACCGCCGTGGCGTTTGGAAGAACGGTTTTCGGGGCGCTGAAACAGCCGGTGACCGTCAAGCGCCCCTTGGTGGTACAGGCCGGGTTGCCCCGGTTCCTGGCGCCCGGCGACGCCTGCCGGATGGCGTTGACGATCTTCAACGAGACCGGAGGCGATATGGAGCCGGTGTGGCGGATTGCCTGCACGGGCGCCCTGGCCACCGCGTCACCGTCGGGAAAACTGCAGCTCAAGGCAGGCGGGTCTGTTACGATTCCCGTCATGCTGACGGCTGGAAGACAACCCGGGCGGGCGGCCTGTACGGTTGAGGTGTCGGCCGGAGCCGAGCGCTATGAAGAGACGTTTGAATTGGCCGTGAGGCCGGTGCTGGCGGCTGAGTCGCGGGTTATTACGGGGGTGATCGAACCCGGTGGCGAAGCACGGATCACGGCGCCTGAGGGCTGGCTGGCCGGTACGGAGAGTTATGACATCTGGGCCTCCGGGAAGCCGGATATCCAACTCGGCGGCTCACTGGAGTGGCTGTTGCGGTATCCTTACGGCTGTTGTGAGCAGACCGTGTCGACCTGCTTCCCGCTGCTCTATGTGGCTGACCTCGCCACCCGCATCCGCCCCGGCGGGTTGGGGGATGTGGATGTATCCCAATGGATCTCGGCCGGTGTCATCCGGTTATTGACCATGCAGCGCGAATCCGGCGGGTTTGCCCTGTGGCCGGACAGCCGGCGTGAGGAATTATGGGCGGGGCTATATGCGGTGCACTTCCTGATCGAGGCCAAAAAATCCGGCTATGCCGTTCCGGAAGACCGGCTCTCGGCCGCACTGGATTATCTGAAGGACCAATTGCCCAGGGCGGGTGTCGCCGACCGTGCCTATTTGTGCCACGTGCTGGCGCTGGCCGGTCGGGCTGAGCGTGGGTGGACGGCGAGGCTGCTCGAGAATGCCGCGGAGTTGCCGGTCTCCGGTCGCGCCCATCTTGCGGCGGCCCTGCTGGCCGATGGCAAGCCGCGCGAGGCCGTAACGCTCCTGCAGGCCATCGATCTTCCGGGCGGCAGTCAGCCTGTGGCCGCGGGGGACAGCCGGATACGCTCACTGGCGCTGCTTCTTTCCGCCTGGCTGGATATTGATCCAGCCCATGCCATTGTGCCGCGGCTGGTGCATGAACTTCAGGGCTTGCGCATCGCCCGTCATGGAGGCTGGGGAAACACCCAGGATAATGCTCTCGCCTTGATGGCATTGGGTAAGTATGCACGGGTGACGAAACCTCAGCAGGCCGCCTGTTCGGGCGAGCTGGTTGCATCCGGCGCCAAGGTTGGATCGTTCAAGGCCGGCGAGGAATTGAGATGGAGGTCGAAGGGGCCCGGAATGGCCCGCGAGCTGAAGTTGAGTAATCAGGGTCCCGGTCGCTGCTGGTATGGCGGACGTGTCGAAGGCGTTCCCGTGGCGGACGAAGCGGCGGACTGTGACCGGGGAATTTCCATCCGGCGGACTTTCCTCGACGCTTCCGGAGCCGCCCTGGATGTGCGGCGTCTGGCCCAGGGGAGCCTGATTGTGGTCAAGCTGTCGGTGGATACGCGTGGCGAGACGGTGAACAATCTGGTTGTTGAAGACTTGCTGCCTGCCGGGTGGGAAGTTGAAAATCCCGACCTGGCTACTTCGAAAGTACTTCCCTGGGTTTCCGCGGATACCCGGTGGTGCGTGCACCGTGAATTGCGCGATGACCGTGTCCTGCTTTTTACCGGATCGGTCGCGGGGGTTGCGGAGTTCTATTATACGGTCAGGGCCGTTACGCCCGGCATATTCAGTCTGCCGTCCGTTCGGGCCGAAGCCATGTATCAGCCCGATGTGTTCAGCCTGAACGGGAAAGGCCGAGTCGAAGTCTCGGAGTGAGTGCCATCATGCTTCGGGATCGCCCTTACCTGCGCCGGTTGCTTATTGGAGGCGCAGGGCTTGCCGCGCTGTTTTTTGTTTGCTGGTTCCTGTTTCTGTTTCCGCGCGAGACGCTTGATGCCTATCCGGCCGCCAGCCTCCTGACCGATCGCGAGGGTTCCGCCCTGCGGATGAAACTGGGTCCCCGCGACATTGACTGCCGTCTTCATTATCGCCCTGAACCGTCGCGGGATTGGATTTGCAAGGCGGTGGTGGCGGTCGAGGACCGGCGCTTCTGGCATCATCCCGGCGTTGATCCTTTTGCGCTGGCCCGGGCCATCGGGCAGAATCTTGCTGGAAGACGGGTGATTTCAGGCGCCTCAACCCTCACCACCCAGGTCATCCGGTTAATCCATCCGCGGCGACGCACCCTGTGGGCGAAGGGGGTGGAACTGTTCCGGGCGCTACAACTGGAGCGCCTCCTCGGCAAGCAGGCGATTCTCGAGCAGTACTTGAACCGTGCGCCGTTTGGGGCAAACCTGGTGGGCGTGGAGTCCGCGAGCCACCGCTATTTCGGCAAGGAACCGGGCGATCTGAGTCTGGCCGAGGCGGCCCTGCTGGCCGGAATGCCGCAGTCGCCCACGCGATTCCGGCCGGATCGTTTTCCCGACCGTGCCCGCAAACGGCAGGGCTATGTGCTGGATCGCATGGTGGCGCTGGGGATGATTACACCCGGTCAAAGGGCGGAGGCGTCGGCCCAGCCGATTGTCCTGCGCCGTGATGCCTATCCGTTCAAGGCACCGCACTTTTGTGAACTGGTGCTGGGTTCCCGGGAGAGTCCGCGCGGGGAAACGGTGATTCGGACCACCCTGGATCCGGGTTTGCAGCGCTTGGCCGAGGACACCTTGGGCAGGCATGCGGCTGTGCTTCGCGGGGAAGGGGTCTTCGGCGGGGCGGTGGTGATCATCGAGGTGAGGACGGGCGCGGTGCGGGCGCTGGTAGGATCCCCGGATTACGGTGACGCCAGTCATGCGGGGCAGGTCAATGGGGCGGTATGCCCGCGCTCCGCGGGATCCACCCTGAAGCCGTTCGCCTATGCCCTGGCCATGGATCAGGGGCGCCTGACGCCTGAGACGGTGCTGGCTGATATTCCCCGCACATTCCGCGACTTCGTTCCCTCTAACTTTGATGGCCAGTTCAACGGACTGGTCACGGCGCGCGCGGCCCTGGGCCGTTCCCTGAACATCCCGGCCTTGACGCTGGTGGAGGAGATTGGTGAAGAGGAGTTTCTGCTTCTGCTCCGCCGGCTCGGCCTGAGCTCCCTGGATAAACCGGTGTCACGCTACGGCCTCGGTCTGGCATTGGGGAACGGTTCCGTGCGGTTGCTGGATCTTGCCAATGCCTATGCCTGCCTGGCGCGCGGCGGTGAATGGCGTCCGTATAGTGTTCTGGAGGATCGTCAAGCCGGGGATGGGATCCGGCTGTTTTCGCCACAGGCCTGCTGGCTGATGGCCGACATGCTCAGCGGTGATGAACGGGTTGCCATGGTGGCGGGACACCGGGCGGAGGTTCGTCTTCCCCGCCTGGCCTGGAAGACCGGAACCTCCTCCGGTTTCCGTGATGCCTGGGTGGTGGGATACAATCCGGAAACTGTCGTGGCCGTATGGGTGGGAAATCCCGATGGCCGGCCGGTACCGGCGCTGGTGGGGGCCAAGGCCGCCGCGCCGGTGATGTGGGATTTGGTGCGTGCGATATACCGGGACAATGGCGGGCCCTGGTTTACGCAACCCGGCGGGGTGGTGACACGGAGGGTTTGTGCCGTCACCGGCAGGCCCATGGGGCCGAATTGTTCCGCCGCGGTGGAGGATTGGGCCATTCAAGGGGTGTCGGATGCCCGGCCCTGTGCCGTGCATCAGGTGAAACGATCCGTGGATGCGGTCACCGGAGTTGAGCGTGCAGTAATTTGCGAGGAATGGCCACCCGGCGTGGCGGCCTTTCTCAAGTCGCGCCCGATGCCCGGGTCGGGGTTGACACTTCGACTGGTCAACCCTGTCGACGGCATGGTGTGCAAGTATATGGACGGCATGATGGCCGGCCAGCGGTTGGCACTGAAGGCGGAGGGACAAGGACAGGCGGTGCTCTACTGGTTTGTGGACAACAGGCTGGTGGGTGAGTCCGCGGGCGGGGAGGCGGTCTACTGGCCGCTCGAGCGTGGCCGGCATGTGGTGGTGTGCGGCACCGCGGACGGCCGTTCCGCCCGCGCCGGCATTACGGTGGAGTAGGGGAACAGTGTCATTTCTCCCGCGAAGCCAGCGGCTAGCGGCTGCTGAGGCAGGTATTGTTGTCGGGTGATTCCAGCTGCAGCGTGGCGTGCATGATGCCGTGATGCTCATGCAACTCCTGGTGGAGCCTGTCCAGCCATTCATTATCAAGCGCCGGTTTCACCAGGACCAGGTGGGCGGTCAAGGCCACCTGGGTGGTGCTGAGGCTCCAGATGTGCAGGTGATGCACGTCGGCCACGTTGGGCTGTTCACGGAGGAACCGTAATACCGCGTCCGGGTCGATGCCTTCCGGCACGGCGTCCAACACGAGATTGGTGGACTCACGCAGCAGTCCCCAGGTGCCCGCCAAGATGGTGAGGCCGATGGCCAGGCTCACGACCGGATCAATCCAAAGCCAGCCCGTGGCGGCGACCAGGAGCCCTGCCACGGCGACGCCTGCGGAAAGGAGGGCGTCGGCGCTCATGTGCAGGAAGGCGCCGCGGATATTGAGATCCTGCTTGCGTCCGCCCATGAACAGGAGGGCCGTGATGCCGTTCACCACGATGCCGAGGCCCGCCACCCAGACGACCATGCCGGTGTCGATGGCCACCGGATGGGACAGGCGCCGGATGGCCTCCCAGGCGATCCCGCCGACCGCCACCAGTAGCAGCAGGGAGTTCAGCAGGGCCGCCAGGATCGACGTCTTCTGGAACCCGTAGGTGTGCTTCTGGGTCGGTTGCCACTGCGATAACCGGATGGCGCCCCAGGCCATCAGAAGTCCGGCGACATCACTGAGATTGTGGCCGGCATCGGAGAGCAGGGCCAGCGAGTGCGCGAGGACTCCATACACGGCTTCAACGCCCACAAACAGGAGATTGAGTGTCACGCCAATGGCAAAGGCGCGCCCGTAGCGCGAGGGGGCGTGAGGATGAGAATGCTCGGGAATAAGAGCCTAGTTCAGTTTGAACTCGGAGCGTTTCAGTTCCTTCACCACCCAGGGCAGGCCGCGGCGGTTGAGTTCCTCCATGAAAGGATCGGGATTGAACTGTTCCACATTGAATACCCCCGCCTCGCACCAGGCTCCGGTGACCATCAATTTGGCG
>CAYOQM010000093.1:3815-9650 GCA_964406065.1 uncultured Verrucomicrobiota bacterium | reverse complement strand
CGACGGGAGGCATAGGAGGACCTCCCCGCCGGCCGGTCTTTCCCGGGTGGAGCCAGCACGGGCGCCGGTGCGGGTGTCGACTTCGGCGCTACGGCCGTCGTCTCACGCCCGACCATTTCATAATGATTGGAGCCGCCTTTCATGGAAACCCAGTAGTCCTCGGGATCACGCCGCAACCGGGCACGCTCCGTAACATAATCGGCATCGACCACTTCGACGCCCTCCAGACGGTCTCCGATTCCCAGCATGTAACTTCGATTACTCTTGAGGTCCAGCAGACCCACCCGGAGGGTTCCCGTGGCGCGATCCCGGGTCACGGCGGCCATCTTGAACTTGGCGGTAAAGGACTGATCGGGCGGGACCACCGCCTTGGCGGCGTCCACCGGAAGGGTTTCCGCGCCGAAAGGCTTGCGGTCCAGAATGATCTCGTACCGTTCAAAACGCCCCGGAACCACCGGTTCACTGGCGGTTTCCGTGGATGCGAAACAGTGGGTTCCGACCGCGCACGATACTATCCAGCTCCAGGCCTTGGCTGAACTCATGTCCCCATTATCTCCCGCCTGACGGGGGAAGCAAGCGAGAATGCCGATGGGGATCAGAATCGGAAGGACACGCCGATGGAAATCACCGGATAATACTTGAAGGCGTTGGCATCATCCTGGATCTTGTCGACTTCCCGCGCCAGGGCGTCATCCACCCAAGGCTGGATCGCCGGATCCGACGCCGTGGCGGTGGCCGCCACCTTGGGGGAGCCTTGGAACATGACCCCGAAATCGCAGGCGAAGTGCCAGCGGCCGTCAGCACTGACCGCATTGCCATATCCAATCCCGGCATAGGGAGCCATCTCGCTAAAGGTGACCTCCCCGTTCAAGGCGCTCAAGTTATAATCGCGGCCATCCAATTCAACACTCCGGGTCAGGTCGGCTTTGAGTTTGAACCTGTTCTTATTGATCAGCCCGCCTCCGCTGATCCGGAACCCGCCGCCGAACGGATGGAGATCGACCAGGGTTCCATAGGAGAGCCACTCGAGGTCGGTCGTGATCGTGCCCTCGTCCCGGGTAAAGGAGGGGCCAAAGTTCATGGCGTTGATGCCGAAGCGGAAGCCGAGGACATCGTTGACACCCACCGTCGCCTCAAGCCCTGCGCCAAGGGTTCCGGCCTTGACCGTCACCCCGATCCCGCCCGCGGTTTCATCGGCGTCCTCAACCGGCGCGGGCTTACTGGACACCGGCGCCGGACGGGATGAAGGCTGACTTCCGGCTATCATGGCCTTCGGATTACCGGCCGCCCAGGATGACGCCGTGAACAACGCCACCACCATCATCAATACCCTTTTATTCATGAGATCGCTTTCCCTTTAGAACCTTAGTCCGGCCTTCATCAGTCGCTCGCCCAGTTCAGTGATCACGCGGTCGTCATCGTCCTTGTCCTTCGACTCGAAGGTTGCGGAAAAACGCAGGAAGGGGCCCACATCATCCCACGGCACCGTGGAGATCGAACATTCCCGGATGAGATACTGCGAGGCCTCCTCCGCCGTCTTGAAGATCGTCGTCCCGGCTCCGCGAGGGGCGGGAACATAGAGATAGAAGGTGCCGCCGGGCATCCGGGCCTTGAAGCCGACGCTCTTGAGTGCCCGGACCATTTTCTTCAGGCGCCGTTCATAGTGGCGCTTGATCCGGTCCGCCAAGGCCTTGTCGGCAATGCCGGCGCAGGCGGCGAGCTGGATCGCCTTGAATTGGCCCGAGTCCACGTTGTCCTTCACCTCGGCGTAGGCCTGGATGAGGCGGGCCGAACCGGCCGCAAACCCCAGGCGCCAGCCGGTCATGTTGTAGCTCTTGCTCATGGAATGCAGCTCGATTGCCACCTCCTTGCCGCCGGGGCGGCTCAGGATCGAGAGCGGCTGGCCGTAGACCAGCGTCGCATAGGCCGCATCCTGAACGATCAGGATGTTGTGCTTCTTCGCAAAGGCGATCAGGGCATCGAACAACTCTTCCGTCGGCGCCGCGCCGGTGGGGTTATTGGGATAATTCACGTAGAACAACTTGGCGCGAGCCACGGCGGCGGGATCAAGGGCGTCGAGGTCGGGGTAGAACTTGTTTTCCTTCTTCAGCGGAACCTTGACGACCTCGCCACCGAGATAACGGGTATGGGTTGCCAGCACCGGATACCCCGGCACCGTCACGAGGGCAACATCCCCGGGATTGATGAAGCACAGCGGCATCATGGCCAAAGCGGGTTTGGAACCGATGCTGTGACAGATATCCGTATCGGGATTCAGGTCGGTGACCCCGAAGAACTTGCCCATATATTCGGCCGCGGCCACCTTGAACTCGCGGATGCCATTGTCGGAGTAGCCGCGGTTGGCGGGATCGTCCACGGCAAGCTTCAAGGCCTTGCGGATGGGCTTGGGCGCGATCTGGTCGGGCTCGCCGACGCCGAAGTCGAGCAACTCAACCGCCGGCCGGGCCGCACGGGCCGCCGCCTTGGCGCGCTTGATCTTTTCAAACTTGTAAATCTCGTTGGAGGTTCCAAACCTGACCCCACCAATCCGTTCCGCAAACAGTTTCTGCACATCCATGATTCCTGCTCCTTGCACGTTGAAACCCGCAAAATACCCGCGTCAGGCCTGACTTTCAAGGGTGTTCATCAAATTAATTCCCGTCGGACAGACCACCCTATCAGGGAACGGGGAATTTCGTCGCCAGGGCCACCACTTCCCGTTTGATTCCGGCCAGCGCCTTGTCATCGGACGGATGCTTCACCGCCGCTACAATCCAGCCGCCCAGGATTTCCATTTCCGCTTCCTTCAGGCCCCTCGTCGTCACTGCGGGGGTTCCGATACGGATTCCCGAGGTGACGGCAGGCGGCCGGGTATCAAACGGAATCGCATTCTTGTTCACGATGATTCCGGCCTTTTCCAGTGCGGTCGAGGCTTCCTTGCCGGTGGTATTGAGCGGGGTCAGATCCACCAGCATCAGGTGGTTGTCGGTTCCTCCTGAAACGATGCGCATGCCGTGATTGGCCAGATACCCTGACAAAATCCGGGCATTCCTCACCACCTGCCGCTGGTAATCCGTAAAGTCCGGCGACAGGGCTTCCTTGAAACACACCGCCTTGGCGGCGATGGTGTGCATCAGCGGTCCCCCCTGCAGTCCCGGGAATACCTGACGATCGATTTCCTGGGCATACTTTTCACGGCACAGCACCATTCCGGCGCGCGGGCCGCGAAGCGTCTTGTGCGTGGTGGTGGTCACGAAGTCAGCGTAAGGAACCGGACTGGGATGCACTCCAGCGGCCACCAGGCCGGCGATATGGGCCATATCCACCATCAGCAGGGCCCCGACACTGTCGGCAATCTCGCGCATCCGTTTGAAATCAAGCACCCGTGGATAGGCGCTGGCGCCTGCCACCAGCAGTTTCGGGCGGCTTTGCCGGGCGATTTCCGCGAGTTCATCATAGTCGATCATTTCTGTTTTCGGGCTGACCCCGTAGGACACGATCTTGAAGAAACGACCCGAGAAATTGATCTTGTGCCCGTGGGTCAGATGGCCCCCGTGCGCCAGGCTCATGGCGAGGATCGTGTCGCCCGCCTCCAGCGCTGCAAAATAAACGGCCATGTTGGCGGAACTTCCGCAATGAGGCTGC
The DNA here is from genome assembly GCA_964406065.1 of uncultured Verrucomicrobiota bacterium. GTDB lineage: Bacteria > Verrucomicrobiota > Kiritimatiellia > CAIKKV01 > CAITUY01 > JAABPW01. The sequence continues at coordinate 6,005 of CAYOQM010000093.1, read as the reverse complement.
ACGTTGGCGTGATCCGCGCCAAACAGGGCCTTGGCCCGGTCAATGGCAAGCTGTTCCGCCACATCGACAAATTCACATCCGTTATAGTACCGCTTGCCGGTATAGCCCTCGGCGTACTTGTTGGTCAGGATCGATCCCTGCGCCGCACGGACGGCACGGCTGGTATAATTTTCCGAGGCAATCAAGTCGAGGGTCGTGAGTTCGCGCTCCTCCTCGTGCTTGATCGCGTCATAAAGATCCGGGTCTGCAACGGATAGGGACGACAATTCCACCGCCACCCCGCTCAGGGCGCCAACCTTGTCGATGCGGCGCTGATGACGCTCTTCGACGAGGCCTGTCGCATCCAGCCAGGCATTCAGGATATTGTCAGCCATGGCTGGATCCTCCAGCTCGGCCCCCAACACCAGGATGTTGGCGTCATTATGGGATCGTGCCGAGATCGCCATCCCCGGGGACAGACACAAGGCCGCTCGGACGCGGGGAAACTTGTTGGCCGCCATGCTCATGCCGATCCCGGTGCGACAGATCAGGATTCCCTGATTCACCAGCCCTTCGGAAACCATGACCGCCACCATTCTGGCGTAATCGGGATAATCCACGGCCGAAGGGCTGTAGCACCCCACATCCTCCACCAGAACACCACGTTGGTTGAGCGTCTTTTTCAGGCCCTCCTTGAGTTCAAATCCGCCGTGATCCGCGCCCATGGCTATCTTCATCTTCAGCATTCCTTCCCGTTCCGACCGCTATTTCCTGAAATACCCGTGTCCATGCAGCACAAGATCCGGCATGGCCGCTTCAATTTCATCCCGTATTGCCCGGTATACCTCCGCCTTCATGCCAAAGGGATCCGGAACATCCTCGCCGAGGCGCCGCGGGTTGAATTCATTCAGCAGGACAACCCGGTTCGCGGCGCGCGGGAACCGCTGTAACACAACCTGCTTGTGAGACTGCGTCATTACCACAACCAGGTCAGCCTCGTCAATGAGGGCTCCGGCGAGCCTCCGGCTGCGATGGGCAGATAGGTCCAGGTCTCTTTCAGCCAGTGCGTGGATTGCCCCCTCACTCGCCGGCTGGCCGTCCATGGCCGCCACCCCGGCCGAGGTCGCCTCCCATTGAGACCCTGATCCCGCCCATTTCCGGAACAGGTGTTCCGCCATCGGTCTCCGGCAGGTATTCCCGGTACAGACAAACAACACCCGGGGCCTGCTCATCACCGCTTCCCTTGAGAGCGCGCCCTGCCGCAGGATGACGGGCGCCGCTCCCGTCGCCTCCACCACGGTGCTTTCAACCCCAAGAGGTGACGGTCCCGCGTCGAGAACTAACGCCACATGACTTCCCAGGGCAGCTGCGGCCGACGCCGCAGTCCGGGCGGCCGGCTCCCCGCTCAGATTGGCACTGGTCACCCGCAACACCCCGCCCGCCTGAGTGAGAACCGCAAGGGCGACCGGGTGGTCGGGCACCCGGAATCCTTCCTGGCTGCCGTGGCAGGTCGCCACCAACGTGAGCGGTCCGGGCCAATAGCGCCTCGCCAGACGGCGCGCCCACGGCGGCAATACTCCTCCCGCTTTTTCCACCGCCTCAAGGCTTGCGGCCAGCCAGGGAATCGGCTTGCCGCGATCACGCTCCTTGGCGGCATAGATCAGGTCGAGGGCACCTGCTACTCCGGGAGCAGCCGCCACTCCGTAAACGGTTTCAGTAGGGATGATGACCAGCTTGCCTTCCTGAAGCGCCCGCACGGCCCTGTCCACAGCCGTTTTTTCCGGCCGGGCAGGATTGATCTTGAGAATCATGGGGTCAGGGTTTTCCATAGCCACCCAATGTCCGCAGGCCGAGCAAAATATCCGTGGCACGCCGGAGCACGGCGTCATCCTCAACCCGTTTCATCAAGTCACGATCCTGCTCTGACTTGGCGCTCAGAGCCCGCGCGCGGGGAGGGTTCGTCTCAAACACCGCGCGGTTGGCGGCAGACTGCCCCCATGCCACGCAGACATCCGGGGGGACGCCCCGCCCCTCGTAGGAGTCACTGAACAGAGGAACAAGGCGCCGGTTGGCCAGAGCGACCTTCCGGCCATCCGGAAGCGTGACCACATCGCGCAGGCGTGGGTCGCCATGCGTCGTCGTCCCGATAAGCATGACACCCGGTTGGCCGCGCCAGAGGGCAATCAGGGCTTCCGCCGCGCGGCGGGTATC
>CAYOQM010000093.1:0-3805 GCA_964406065.1 uncultured Verrucomicrobiota bacterium | reverse complement strand
GTGCCCCTGGTTATCCGTCAGAATAAACAGGGGATCCTGCTCCCGGAATCGCGAGAGGCCGGCAAGGCAGGAAACCGAATCCAGGTCATCCCCGGCGGCGGCGCGCAGGTCCAGGATGATCCCCGCCTTGCGGGTCAGGGACTGGAGCCGGTCGCGAAGTTCCGCGCCACTGCCCTTGACCAGTCCGCAAATCTTGAGATAGGCGATGTCCTCGGGCCAGAACTCAACCGCCTGCACCGCCTGGGTTATTCCCCCGTCATCAACCGTCTCCACGCCATTGGTGATGAGACAGGCCTTTGGGTCAATGGACTTGAGAATCCCCTCCATGCCGCGTTGAACGGCGAGGGACCGGTCAACCAGCACGCCGTTGGTTTCCAGGCACGACAAAACGTCATCGAGACTGGCCACGGAGGAGGCGTCTGCCACGGAGAGCGCCGACAGCAGTGTGCCGATCACCCCGATCACTGGAACGATGCGTCTCGTTATTCCCCCTCACCCGGCTTTGGGTTTCTTGGCGAGTTCCCCCTGGATACGCGTATTGCCAGCCTTGACCTTGGCAATCAACGTCTTCTTGTGGTCCCCCAGCCTGCGGGCCAGTTCAGGCCGTTCCAGGGCCAGGATCTGGACCGCGAGGATGGCCGCATTGACCGCGCCCGCCTTGCCTACCGCCACGGTGGCCACAGGCACGCCGGCCGGCATCTGGACCGTCGAGAGAAGGGAATCCAGTCCATCCATGAACCCGCTCGTGACGGGGATCCCGATGACCGGCAGAATGGTGTGCGCGCAGATGACGCCGGCAAGATGCGCGGCTCCACCCGCGGCACCAATGATCACCTTGATTCCGCGACCTTGCGCCTGGCGCGCAAAGGTTGCGGCGAGGTCGGGCGTCCGGTGCGCCGACATGACCCGCACTTCACTCGTCACGCCGAATCGCGTCAGCGTCGTGACCGTTTCTTCCAATAGCGACCAGTCCGAATCGCTACCCATCACCACGGCCACCTCGGCTCTCGAGCCCTTTTTACCAACCCGCTTCACCATCGTTCCCTCCCTCTTGATTTCATTGCTTTCGAAATGCTTTTGCCGCGATATCGCGGCGGAACATTGCGGCCTCGTAGCTGATCTTACCCACCGCCTGATAAGCCCGGTCCACTGCCGCCTTCAGATCTTTCCCCAGCGCCGTCACCCCCAGGACCCGCCCGCCCGCCGTGACCACCTTCCCGTCCGTCAACCGGGTTCCCGCATGGAACACGACCGCCCCGGGAATCCCGTCGGCGGCGGCAAGGCCCCTGATCTCCCGGCCCTTCTGGTAGATGCCGGGATAGCCCCCCGCGGCCATCACCACGCAAACGCAGGCGTCAGGCTTATAGCGCACCATTCCAGGCGCCAGGGTCCCATCGATACAGGCCTGCAACGCAGGAATCAGGTCGCCGTCAATGCGCGGCAGGATGACCTGGGTCTCGGGATCTCCAAAGCGGCAGTTGAATTCAAGGACCTTGGGCCCTTTCGATGTCATCATCAGGCCCGCATAGAGCACTCCCTTGTAGGCGATGCCACGCTTCTTCAATTCGGCCAGCGTCCGCCCGAACACCTCGCGTTCGATTTGAGGCAGCATCTCGGGAGTCAAGACCGGCGCGGGGGAATAGGCGCCCATGCCCCCGGTATTCGGCCCTTCGTCCCGGTCATATGCGCGTTTGTGATCCTGGGCCGAGGCCAGCAGCACCACCTGCGACCCATCGGTCAGGGCGAGCACGGACACTTCCTCGCCTACCAGGAACTCCTCGACCAGAATTCGCCGGCCGGCATCCCCAAAAACACCGTCGACCAGAGCCTCGCTGATTGCCTGCTCCGCTTCCTCAAAAGTCTGGCAGACCGTCACCCCTTTGCCCGCGGCCAATCCCTCGGCCTTGATGACAATCGGGACCCCGATATCCCGCACAAACTCCAGCGCTTCCCCCGCCTCCGTAAAGACGCTGGACTGGGCGGTGGGCACCCCGGCCGTGACCATGATGTCCTTGGCGAACACCTTGCTGCCTTCCATCCGGGCGGCAGCCCTTGAAGGCCCGAACACCCGCAGTCCTTCTTGTTCAAGCGCATCCGTGATGCCGGCGCAAAGCGGCGCCTCTGGGCCGACAACCGTTAGGTCGGGACGATGCTTGACCGCCCACGCCACAAGTCCGGGAAGGTCTTCGGCGGCGAGCTCAAGATTAGTTGCCATCCCGGCCGTACCGGCATTGCCCGGCGCACAAAACACCTGTGGCCGGCAACTTTCGTTCGCCAGTTTCCATACCAGGGCATGCTCCCTGCCACCGCCTCCAATAACCAGAATTTTCATGTGATAAAAGGATACCCGATGCGGGATCAGAGTCAATTTTTTCAGTCCGGAACGTTAAAAAAGCTCGCCCTGATCACACCCCTTTATCAGGGAGTGGAATTCCATGCGGGTATAGAAGGGGCGCAGGAGTGATGAGTTCTCGGGTTTAACGGCAAGTTCATCCCAACCGGGAAAACAGGTTAAATCATTGCGTAACGCGACCAGCAACCGGTTGCGCTCCACCGCTTCGCGCGCGCCCAGGAGATTATCCCGAATCCGGTCGGAATTCACTTCGCCAATCCGATCCCACAGCGCCGCCAGCGTGCCGAACTGCCCGAGGAGTTTGGCAGCCGTCTTGGGCCCCATGCCCGCCACGCCGGGAATGTTATCCACCGTGTCGCCCGTCAGCGACAACCAGTCCACAATCTGCTCCGGGTACACCCCGGTCTTGAGATAGACCTCGGCCCGGCCGATTGGCCTGTCGTCCTTGCCCCAGCCCACCATGACCGTAGGCCCGGCGACCAGTTGATAGAAATCCTTGTCGCTGGTGATGAGCATGATTTCCCCGGCCCCGGGCTCTGACTCCCGGACAAGTGACGCCAGCACATCATCGGCTTCCTCGTGATCCAAACGGATGCGGGTAATTCCCGCCCGTTGCAGGAATTCAGACACCGGTTCAATCTGTTGTCTCAGGGCGTCAGGCATGGGGGGGCGCTGGGCTTTATATTCAGGAAGGAGTTTCAGGCGACAGGCGGGAACTCCTCCATCCCAGGCTACGGCGAGGTGGGAGGGTTTCCAGGTTTCCAACAGTTGATGAATTCCCCGCACGAAGCCATAAACCGCATTGGACGGTTCGCCCGCGCTGGTTGAAAGCCCCCTGATTCCAAAAAAGGAACGATAAAAAAGCTGGGTTCCGTCAACCAGCAGCAAGCGACGGGCGGTCATCATGCCGCCCGTTACTTGGCGACCGCCGGGCCGCCTGCCGGAGCGGCTGCCGGCTTGGTCAGATCCTGATCCTGGGTTCTGATCAGGCGCCCGGCCGGATCCACCAGCTTGGCCGTGACGAAAATCAGGAGGTTCTTCTTGACGCTTTTTTCGGACTTGGACCGGAAGAGCGCGCCGATGAACGGAATATCGCCCAGGACAGGAATCTTGTCGTTGGCCTTTTCAACCGCTTCCGTAATCAAGCCACCCATCACCACGGTCGCTCCGTCATAGATGGAAATCTGGGTTTCAATATTGCGGAGTTGGAAGAACGGCTGAGGCATATTCATTTGCATGGTGGATCCATCCGCGCGGCGCACGGTCGACCCATACTGATACCAGATCGGCTCGGTCACCACGGAAGGCTTCATCGTCAGGTTGATCATGTTGCCGTCAGGACTGACTTCCGGCAGCACATTCAGGATCACCCCGACCTCGCGCATGGCAAAATCCTGAGGCACGACGGTTGTTTCCTGAACAATTCCGGCGGAATTATTATTATTTCCGTTA
>CAYOQM010000092.1:0-9809 GCA_964406065.1 uncultured Verrucomicrobiota bacterium | reverse complement strand
TATCGGCGAGATCATTAAGGTCAACGACCGTTCCCCTTTCGCCATGCACCTGCGCACGGCCATCGAGGACAGCTATAAGCGCCTCATCGTGCCGGGCGTTGAGACGGATGTGTCGGTGGATCTCAAGATGAAGGCCGACCGTGCGGCGGTGGAGATCTTTGCCAGGAACCTGCGCAACCTCCTGCTGGCGGCTCCCTTGGGCGGGCGCGCGGTGATCGCCGTCGACCCGGGCATCCGTACCGGATGCAAGGTGGCGGCGCTGGACGGCACGGGGAAGTTCCTGGCCAATACGACCCTCTACCTGAGCCAGGGCGAACGCTCCGAGATGGAGGCGCGCATCGACCTCGCCAAACTGGTGGCAAAGTTTCAGCCTGCGGCGATTGCCGTCGGCAATGGTACCGCGGGGCGTGAAACCGAGGCGTTCATCCGTGAGACGCTCAAGAAGGCCAATATCACGAACATCATGGTGGTTCAGGTCAACGAGTCGGGGGCCAGCATCTACAGTGCTTCCGAGGTGGCCAGGGAGGAGTTTCCCGATCTGGATGTCACTGTGCGCGGGGCCATCTCGATCGGGCGCCGGCTACAGGATCCCCTGGCGGAGCTGGTCAAGCTCGACCCCAAATCCATCGGTGTTGGTCAGTACCAGCACGATGTCCACCAGCCCCTGCTGGCGCAGAAGCTGGAGGATGTGGTCGTCAGCTGTGTGAACCACGTGGGGGTGGAACTCAACACCGCGAGTGCCTTCCTGCTGGCGCGGGTGTCGGGAATCGGGAACAACCAGGCAAAGAAGATCGTGTCCTACAGGGACAAGGCGGGGGCGTTTTCAAGCCGGGCTGGCCTTCTGAAGGTGCCCAGCCTGGGGCCGAAAGCGTTCGAACAGGCGGCGGGTTTCCTGCGGCTTCGTAACGGGGATCATCCCCTGGACGCCTCGGCGGTGCACCCGGAACGGTACGCCCTGGTCGAGACGATGGCCAGGGACCTTGGCGTTGAACTCAAGGAGCTGGTGGGCAACAAGGACCTTGCCGACAAGATCGATCTCCGCAAGTATGTGAGCACGGATGTGGGTGAGCCGACTCTCAGGGACATCATCGCTGAACTGAAGAAGCCCGGGCGCGACCCGCGCGAGACCTTCGAGGCGACATGTTTCCGCGATGACATCAACACGATGGAGGATCTGAAGCCCGGCATGGAGTTGATGGGCATTGTCACCAACGTTACCGCCTTCGGGGCCTTTGTCGATGTCGGGGTGCATCAGGATGGGCTGGTGCATGTCTCCGCGCTGTCCGACCGGTATATCACCGACCCCTCCGAGGTGGTGCAGGCCGGAGACCGCATCAAGGTGTGGGTGGTTGATGTGGATATTCCCCGTAAACGGATTGCATTGAGCGCCAAGGGCAAGGGAGTGCCAGGCACAGCGGGTGGCGGGAGCCGTCCAACTGACCGTCGTGGCGGGCTGGCGGCAGGAGCACGCCCGCCCCAGCGGCCCCAGTTCAACTCGAATCCCTTTGCTGCCCTCGGATAATGTGAAGATTGGGGAGAGTCCACGGGGCATTGACATCCCGCAGAACTCCGGTTCCCTGGGTTCCACCAACATGAAACAGGAAGGAATCAAACAGTGATGACAAGTGAATATTGTTCTCTCTGGATTATGACGGCCGGCCTCATGACCGTGCCGCTCGCCGTCCGCGCGGCGGATGACCCGGTGTTCCCCCCGGCGAAACACGACCCTGCGGGAAACCTGCTGCCGCTGCAATCCTATGGGGAAACCATTCGACGGGGCATGAAATTCCTGTTGGAGGACCAGGACACCTGGGCCAAGGGGAATTCCATCAAGGACGAAGACGGCCGGCTCCGGCCGCCCTACTTCTTCTACTGCGTCGCCTTTAATGGAAATGGCCAGTTGGAGGACGGGGTCGACGAAGGGTGGCGGGGAACAGCCTATCCCGCCGGGTTCTATGCCATCTACATCAACAGCCTCCTGAACTACTACATTTACTCCGGCAACGGGAAGGCGCTGCAGCAGGCCGAGGCGTTGGCTGACTGGAATATGGCGCACAGCACCCCGGCGGACTGGCCGTACGGCAATCTGCCCTACAGCACCTCCCACCGGGGAAAGGTGGGAGGTCACATCGATGGTGATGCCCTCATGACGGACAAGGCGGCCATCATGGCCAACGCCTACCTGCGGTTGTACCAGACAACACGCAAGCCGGAGTATCTCCAGGCCGCCCGGAGGATTGCCGATACGCTGGTCCGCACCCAGTTGCCGGAGGGGAACTGGCCGTTCCGGGTTGAGCCCCGGACCGGCGCGGTGCGTGAGCCCTACACGAGCAGCACGATCTACGCGGTGATGCTGTTTGAAACCCTCGACAGCCTGTCCGGGCAGAAGACGTACGCGATACCCCGGGACAAGGCGTTCACCTGGCTGCTGAATGGTCCTGTCAAAAACATGAACTGGAACGGGTTCTATGAGGACATCGCCGCCAATCCAGGCAACCGCAACAACTACGACTGCATTGACACGGCCTGCTACCTGATTCGACACCGGGCGGAAAACAAGGAGTTCATGCCCATCGCGCTGAGGCTCCATGACTGGATGCGGAAGACATTCGTGGACCAGGCGCATATGTACGCTCCCGCCCCTGCAGTACGGGAACAACTGGTGTGCAATTACCGCATGGCGGGGCATACCGCCCACTGGGCGATGCTCCTGGGTTGCCTGTATGATGCGACGGGAGAGGAGCAGTACCGCGTGGCCCTGCTGAATGCCGCGAGCCTGATCACATACCATCTGCAATCGGACAACCGGGTTACGCTGGGGCCGGAATGGAAGGAAGGCAGCCACCGGTTCTTCTGGTACTCCAACTCGTTCGCGTGCATGCGCGACCTGATGGCGATGCTGGGCTACTGTCCCGAGGCGGCGCCCGACCATGAGAACCATGTCTTGTCTTACAGTTCAGCCCTGCGACAGGTCGCCTATGGGCCTGCAAGTGTCGCCTACACCACCGACACCGGAAGTTCGGAAATCCTGAAGTTAGCCTTCAGGCCGACAATGATCACGGTGAACGGCTCGGCGGTTGCCCCTGGCAACGGCATCACCAATGGCTACATTTTTAACTCGCAAACCGGGATTCTGCGACTCGCCCATAAGGGGGGCACAGTGGTTATCCGCGAGTAATTCCTCCTCATTGGCCTGCGCTATTGTGGTCACCAAGGTGCTCGACCTTGTAGCCGCCGCGCCGCCGGTCGTTGAAGTAGAGGAGGCCGAACACCAGGACGATGACCGCCGCGAGCGGAGCCAATCGCCGGAAGGCCATCCGTCCGCCATAGTTGTCGGCGGGATCGAGCACGGCCTTCACCTGGCTCACGACCTCTCCTGCCTCCTTGGAGCCCGGCGCCGAGGCGGCGGCCGAGACCGCGTGCCGCAACGTGTTGGCCGCACCACCCGGCAGGGGTTGGTCGGTTCCGGCCTTGGCGAGCAGACCGGCGGCATCATCCACGGCGGCCTGGATTTCCGACTTGAACGGCTGGACGGCCTCGGCCGCCAGCGGCGTATAGACATCCACCACGCGCTGCAGCACGATCCGGGCCTTGCCATTGTCGAGCCGCGCGGGAAGGTTCTCGTCCGCGATCCGGCCCAGCCAGGGCGAGGCGATCATGCCGGAGGCCAGCATGCCCATACCGCCCATGAGCGCCAGCGCCAGGGCGCCGCCACGGGGCACACGCTCCGACACCACTCCCAGCATCGTCGGCCAGAAGTAGCAGACGCCCAGGGCGAAGACCGTGGCCGCAATCAGGGCCTGCGTCATCGTCTCCGCATAACTCAGCCAGAACAGCCCGAGCCCGGAGAGTACGGCCGAGGAGACCAGCATCCCGGTGGGCGACAGGCGGTGGACGATCGGTCCGGCATAGTAGCGCAGGAGGGCCATGAGTCCCGAGATCCAGACCAGTACAAGAATGCCGTGCATGCCGCCCGCCTGCAGAATCGCGGGAATCCAGCGGTTCGGCCCGAGTTCCAGTGAGGCGGTGATCCCCATGCAGAGGAACAGCACCAGGAAGAGCGGACGTCCCAGCGTGGCCTTGATCATGCCGCCGAATGAGATCCCGGACCGGACGCGCTCGGTTACCGGGAACTGCTGCCCCATGAAGAGGATGCCGTAGATCAAAGTCGGAATCAGGATAAGGGACAGGCGCAACTTGTAGGATTCCAATCCGCCTTGGCCGAACGCAAAGCACAGCAGTCCGCCGATGACGATGCCGCCTGGAAACCATACATGGAAGCGGTTTAGCATCTGGGTCTTGCGGTCGGGATAGACCGTGGCCACCAGCGGATTGCATGCCGCCTCGACGGTCCCGTTTCCGAGGGCGAGGATCAACGCGCCGGCAAACAGGCTCCAGAACCCGGTGGCCGTGATCATCAGCAGCGGCCCGGCCAGATGGCAAACCCAAGCGAAGCGCAGCAGGTTGCGCATGCCGAGAGCGTCGCATAGCGGTCCCAGCGCAATGATCGACAGCGTGAAGCCCCATAGCGCGGCTCCTCCGATTTGGCCGACCTGCGCATTGGTGAGGACAAACGTGGTCTTGAGCGTGCCCATGATGTCGCCGATGACGGCAAAGGCCACGGAGGTGGAAATGAGCGCCATGCAACTGCCAATGAACAGCCGTCGTGCATGACTCGAGTCCGGAGTGGGTGTTATTGCCGCATGTGTTGACATGGTTGACCTCTTTCTTAACGCGTATGGGGGAATTTCATATAATATCGTCGGGCAATAATCAACCCCCTCTTCGCGGTAGGAGATGCCGTCAAGAGCGACCCTATACAAGCGCGACAGGGCGTGTCAATTCTTCCAGCCGGGCGAGGTAGGTATAGGCGTGCGGGTTGGTGGTGCCACACATTTCGAGCGAGGGTTGCAGATGGTTGCAGATGGCGGGGCGTTCAGGGAGTCCGAACAGGCGGCAGGCTCCGGCCTCGGTCAGTTGGAGGCAGCGCGTTCCCGCCGCTTTTCCCCCGGGCATGCCGGGAATGGGGGAGGAGATTGATATGACCACGCAGCAGGCGGCGCAGCCGACGCGGCAGTTCATGATTTTACTGCCCGTGCGATCTGGTAGCCCCGCCTGTGGAGGATTTCAGCATTGCCAAAAAGGGTCTTCATGACTTCCGCGTTCCGTTCCGAATGTTTGGCCACCAGGTAGGCCCGGCCCTTTGGTTTCAGGGTTTTGAACGCGGTGTGGATGAAGAGATCCGTGATCCGGTCGTTGGAGTAGTAGGGCGGATTGCCGACAAACAAAGTGAACCGGGACTCCTCTTCAAGTCCCTGGTCGGCCAATACCGTCCGGTAGCGGGACAGTCCATTGATCCTGCAGTTGTGTTCCGTGGCGTGGAGGGCGCGGGTGTGGGAATCCAGGAACACGACTTCGGCGGAGGGCTGGTTGACGGCCAGCGAGAGCCCGATGCTACCGCAGCCGCACCCCATGTCCAGGATGAGGTCGCCCGGCTGGGTCACGACCACCTCGGCGAGCGCCTGGGCGCCTTCGTCGACCCGGCGATGGGCGAACACTCCGGGCCGGGTGGTCAGGGCGGCGCTTTTGCCATGGGGCAGGGTCATGGTGAATTCCGCCCGGTATTCCTTGATCTTTTTCAGTTCCTGTTTCTTGTGGCCGGCGAGCAGGGTGGCGGACGGCAGTCGTTCGCGCACTGAGCACTGTCCGAAGACCTTCTTCACTTGCTCGGCGAGCCAGGCGGTGTTCTCCTCGACCGATATCAGGCAGGTGCCGTTCATCTTCAGGGCCAGATGGCTTTGTTGCAGGAGGTCCAGGATCAGTTCGTCGGGCATCGAGCCTTTGGAGAGCTGGAGGAAGGCCGCATCGTAGTGGTTGCGTTCGGGGATATCCGCCTCGCAGCGGGCGGTGACGGCGGTGAAGGGATTTCGGGCGAGATTACGCTCGACGGCATGATGATGAAAGAGGTCCAGGGTTGAGGTGACCACTCCGGAGCCCGGATGGACGCGGCTGGCGATCATGCCAAGGACGCCGGTGCGATTCCCCATGACGAGCAGGTGCTCCGGCCTGGTGAGGAGCGGCAACGCCTGGATCAGTTGGGCTTCCGTGGGCGACAGGCCCGAGCGTGAGATCACGTCGTACCGGTTTTCGAGGAAACTCTGGGAGGCGGTGTGACGGTCTTCCAAGGGGTCTGTGATGCGGATAATCATGTGCGCTTGATGCTAGCAACCGCGCCACAGGACATCAATGGCGTAAATGCAGGGTCGGAGGGCTCCGCTTGTCTTCGCGCCGTCTGGCGTGTACTCTCCGGGCATGATGAATGAACCCGAGATTGTGTATGGGCGCCAGCCGGTGTGTGAATTGCTCAAGGCCGGGCGCCGGGAGGTCAAGCGCCTGCTGATGGCCAACAATGTGCGCCGTTCAGCCGCCGCCATCATCCAGTTCCTGAAGTGGGCGGAAAAGCGCGGCCTTGAAATCCAACCGGTGGCCGTGTTTGAGCTCGACCGGTTATGCCGCAGCGGCAACCACCAGGGGGTGGCGGCTGTAGTGGCCGATTACGCCTATGTCGAGTTGGCGGACATCCTGGAGGGGGGCGGCGACCGGAAGCTGCCTCCGCTGCTGTTGCTGGTTGATCATGTGCAGGACCCCCAGAATCTGGGATCCATGCTGCGGTCGGCCGATGCCGCCGGGGTCAATGGCGTCGTGATTCCGCGCCATCGTGCGGCTTCGGTCACGCCGGCTGTGGTACGCGCCTCGGCCGGGGCGGCGGAACATGTGAAGGTCGCCCAGGTCGTGAATCTTCATCAGGCGATGCTGATATTGAGGGAGCAGGGGATCCGGCTCATTGGACTCGAGGGGAGCAGTTCGTCCACCCCGTATGAGGAGGCGGATTTGACGGGGCCGGTTGGACTGGTGATCGGGAGCGAGGAGGAGGGCCTCGGCAAACTGGTCCACAACACCTGTGATCTGGTAGTGCGGCTGCCCATGCGCGGGCGGGTGGGATCCCTTAATGCCGCCGTGGCCGCGGCCATTGCACTCTTTGAGGTCCGTCGCAGGCAGTCGGCTGTCTGACATCCCGGGTGCGGCATTCTGTGATTGCCTCACAAATGAAATTGCGATTCAATGGAAATTTATGGCGCCGATTCAAAAAACACCTCTTTGCGAGGCTCATGTCCGGCTTCAGGCCCGGATGGTTGATTTCAGCGGCTGGTACATGCCGCTCCAGTACGACGGCATCCTGGCCGAGCATCACCGGACCCGCCGGGATGTCTCCCTGTTCGATACCTGCCACATGGGCCGGTTCCGGGTCAGCGGGCCCGGGTCGATGCAGGCGCTGAACCGTATCCTGACCGCCGACCTCCAGTCGATGAAGGATGGGCAGTGCCGCTATGGATTCCTGCTCCGCGAGGATGGCGGTATTCTTGACGACCTGATTGCCTACCGGTTCAGTCCCGAGCGCTGGCTGCTGGTGGTGAACGCCGGAACCCTGCCGAAGGACCGCGAGTGGATCCGGTCGCATCTTCCGCCCCAGGTTGCGTTCGAGGATGTTTCAGGCAGTTTGGCCAAGATCGATGTCCAGGGGCCGAACGCGCTGGCACGCACCGGCGAGGTGCTGGAATTGGACGTGGCCTCGCTTCCCTATTTCAGGTTCAAGACCTTTGAATGCGGCGGCGAGGCGATCGTCAGCCGGACGGGATACACGGGCGAAAAGGGTGTGGAGCTCTATATCGAGCCCGCCCGGATGGTCGAGGTGTGGGAGCGGTTCATCGCCGCGGGGGTCAAACCTGCGGGATTGGGAGCGCGCGACACCCTGAGGTTGGAGGCGGGCCTTCCGCTTTACGGGCATGAGTTATCCGAGGAGGTCACCCCGGTTGAGGCGGCGATGGAGCGGTATGCGGCCAAGGCGGAGCCTTACATCGGGTCCGAGGCGGTGCGCAACCGCCGGGAACAGGGCCCGGTCAGGGTGCTGGCCGGGTTCAAGATCGAGGGACGCCAGTCGGCCCGGGCCGGACAGGCCGTGATGGCGCAGGGGCGTGGCGTGGGGACGGTGACCAGTGGGTCCTTTGCCCCGACGCTGGGCACTGTGGTCGGATTTGCGTATGTGGAAAAGGCCCTGTCCGCGCCGGGCACCCGCGTGCAGGTGGATACGGGTCGGAGTCTGCTGGAGGCGGAGATTGTCAGGATCCCGTTCTACAAGGCGGTATAAAAGGAGAACATCATGGCTGAGGAAATCTATTACACGAAGGATCATGAGTGGGTAAAGGTTGCCGGCGATGAGGCGACGGTGGGGATCAGCGAGCACGCCCAGGAGGCCCTTGGGGATATCACGTTTGTGGATCTGCCGAAGGTGGGAAAGGTGTTGAAGATCCATGATTCCCTGCTGGTCATTGAATCCGTGAAGGCGGCTAGCGATGTGTACGCGCCCGTGGCCGGAACGGTCAGCGCCGTCAATGAGACGCTTGGCTCCGCTCCCGAGTTGATCAACCAGTCTCCCCTGGCTGAAGGATGGATCTGCAAGTTGAAACCGTTCGACGCGTCGGCCTTGTCCAGCCTGATGACAGCCTCCCAGTACGCGACATTTCTGGCGGAGCAATAGGATGCCCTACATTCCCACCACCGATCATGACCGGGAGGTCATGTTGAAAGCCATTGGCGTCCCTGATGTGGACGCTCTGTTTGCCGATATTCCCGCCCCGATGCAGATCGGGGGGCTCGCTCTTCCGCCGGGGGGGAGCGAGGCCGAAGTGGCCGAACACCTGAAGAACCTGGCCCGCCGCAATGCGCATGACCTGATTTCGTTCCTCGGGGGCGGTTACTACGACCATTTCATTCCCGCCTGCGTGGATGCGTTGTCCTCGCGCAGCGAATTCTACACGGCCTACACACCCTATCAGCCGGAGGCCTCGCAGGGCACGCTGCAGGCGATCTTCGAGTATCAGAGCGCCATCTGCCGGATCACCGATATGGAGGTCTCAAACGCCTCGCTTTACGACGGTGGTACGGCGCTCTACGAGGCGGCCATGATGGCCATCCGCCTCACGGGGCGGCGGAAGATCCTGCTCGATAGCGGGGTAAATCCCATCTACCGGAACATCCTGGTCAGCTATACCAGCAACCTGTCGGTTGATTTCGAGGAAATTCCCGTGGTGCATGGCCAGAGCGACCGCGAGCGGATCACGCGGGCGCTGGATGACAAGACGGCCGCCGTCATTCTCCAGAACCCGAACTTCTTCGGGGCGGTGGATGATTTCACGGACGTAATCAACGTGGCCCACAGCAAGGGCGTGATGGCCGTCATGTCGGTGTATCCGGTATCGCTCGGCCTGCTCAAGACCCCCGGCTCGATGGGGGCGGATATCGTCACCGGCGAAGGCCAGAGCCTGGGCCTGCCGCTGTCGTTCGGCGGCCCCTACCTCGGGTTCATGGCCACCCGCATGGCGCATGTCCGCAAGATGCCAGGGCGCATTGCCGGGGCGTCGCAGGACAGCGCCGGGCGGCGCGGGTTTGTGCTGACCCTGCAGGCGCGGGAGCAGCATATCCGCCGCGAGAAGGCCATGTCGAACATCTGTTCCAACGAGGGGTTGTGCGCGTTGCGAGCCCTGATCTACCTCTCCTGGCTGGGGCGCCACGGGTTCAAGGAACTGGCCCGTTCCTGCGCCCAGAAGGCGGAGTATGCCAAGACCCGCCTCAGCGCCATTCCGGGCGTCGGGATCAAGAAATCCGCCCCGACGTTCAACGAGTTCACCATCGAGCCTCCCTGCGATGCCAGCGGACTGGTGTCGCGCATGATCGACCGCGGATTCGCGCCG
>CAYOQM010000091.1:3528-9872 GCA_964406065.1 uncultured Verrucomicrobiota bacterium | reverse complement strand
TTATTGCCATCTTCCGCCGGTTCCCTACGCTAGTCCCGAGCCGTTTACCCTAGCCGCCTACGACCCGGTGGTGCGCGCGAATGCGGTCCATTATCTCGAGAACACGATCCGTTTCGCCGCCGAAATCGACGCCAAGGTCGTTGTCGCGCATGCCGGCAATGTCGAGATGCGTCCGATTACCCCTAAACTGGTCGAACTGGTCGCGTCTGGAAAGCAATATGAGGACGCGTACGAGAAACTCCGCATGAAGTTGCTGATCGACAGGGAAAAGGCCGTCGGCAAGCAGATCGCGCACCTGTATGCAGGCATTGAAAAGCTGCTCCCACTCCTGGAGAGAACACGGCGAGTCCTGGCGCTGGAAATCCTTCCAACCTGGGAGGCCATCCCGTCCGAGGGGGAGATGGATAAACTTTTCACACACTTCAATTCACCCTGGCTGCGGTATTGGCATGACATGGGGCACGGCCAGATACGGGAGAACCTCGGACTCTCCAGTCACGTCAGGTGGATCCAGCGCCTAAGCCCCTGGCTCGCGGGTATGCATATCCATGACGTCATACCACCGTCTTCCGACCATGTTATGCCGCCGTCCGGCGCCATCAGATTTCCGTTGTTTCGTGATATCGCCCGGGGTGATATTATCCGGGTCTTGGAGCCGGGGTCGGCCCTCACGCGGGAGGATATCGACGCGGGATTGAAAGTGATTCGGTCGGCGTGGGAAGCCGAAACTATTTGACAAGTCAAGGATGCAAGTCATGAAAGTTCTGGTTACCGGGGCGTGTGGTTTTGTCGGCAAGCATGTGCTGGCGGAGCTGTCATCCCACGGACATGAAGTGGTCGGGATGGATATTGGCGCCACTGGCCCCGGACTTGATCCCTTGCACTACATCCAGGCCAACATAACCGACGCTGCGGGCATCACAAACATTATCGGGACGCTTCACGTGGACGCCTGCATCCATCTGGCAGGTCTGGCGTTTGCCGGAAGCGGAGATCCCCAGACCATCCTGAACATCAACCTGGTCGGCGCCACCAATGTACTGGAGGCATTCAGGCTGTGCCGGTCCAATGCACGCATCCTGTTCGTGTCAAGCGCCCATGTCTATGGCATGAAGGCGCGCCCCGCGCCCATCGGCGAGGAGGACCCCCTCGCGCCCGACACGTTCTATTCGATCGCCAAGATGGCGGCGGACCAGATATACCTGCTCTATGCCAAACAGTATGACATGGATGTCATGGTCGCCCGGCCCCACAATCATATCGGCCCCGGCCAGTCTCCACAGTTCGCCATCTCCTCGTTCGCCCGGCAAATCAACGCCATCCGTCGGGGCGCCCCGGCAACAATGAAAGTTGGGAACCTCGACAATCACCGCGATTTTACGGATGTGCGCGACATTGCCAGCGCATACCGGCTATTGCTGGAAAAGGGCCATGCCGGCAAGCCCTACAATATTGCTTCAGGATGTGAAGTTCGCATTGGTGATATTCTTGATACCCTCTGCAAACTCGGAGGCGTCTCCCCTGAAATCACCCGTGACCCCTCCTTTTACCGGCCATTGGATCAAAACCCCGTCCTCGACACGCGCCGCCTGCGCGAGGACACGGGCTGGCGTCCTCTTATTCCCCTCGGACAGACCCTGAACGACATCCTGGCTGGAGCATGAATAGCATGCGTAAACTGCGACCTATCATAAGTTCCTTGGTCAAGGCGGGAATCGCCGTCGCCGTCCTGTGGTATTTGCTGCACAAGATGGGGCTCGCCCAACTCGGCGACACGGCCAAGGCTACGGCGGGGCACTGGCCCTGGCTGCTCGCAGGCTTCGCGCTCTGCCTCCCGCCCCTTCTAGCCTGCATGGCGCGGTGGAAAATGATCCTGGATGCCCAGGACATGGCTCTGGGCTGGAAACGGGTAAACACCATTTTCTTGATTGGGTTATTTTTCAATTCCTTCATGATCGGGCCTACGGGAGGGGACCTGATCAAGGCCTTCTACACCGCCCGCGAAACCCATCACAAGAAAACCGAAGCCATCACAACCATCTTCATCGACCGCGTGATCGGTCTGCTCATACTGGCTATCGTTGTTGGGGGAATGATCCTGACCCGCTGGACATTCTTCATGGGGAATCCGACTACCCGGGCATTTGCCTGGCCTGCCCTGATCGCCTCAGGCATCATTCTGGGCGGAGGCTTGGTAGCGTTCAGCATTCACATTTTTGAGGTCTTTCCGTGGTTGAGGAAGTTGAATCGTGTTCCTCTGGCCGGAAAGGTCATGGATACCGTGGAGCGGGTCTATAACGCCTTCTATATTTGCCGGGCCAATCCCAAATTGCTTGCATTCCTGTCTCTTCAGTCCCTGTTTGTGCAGGTTGTTTTTGTAGGCGTTTCCTGGTGCGTCGGACAAGCGCTTTGTATCGAATTGCCGTTCCTCGTGTATCTGGCCTTTTCACCTCTTGTGGGACTGATCAGCGCTATTCCCATCACCCCCGGCGGCATCGGAATTCGCGAGGGCGCCTCCATCAAGCTTTGGTCCGTCATGGGTGTGCCGGATGAAAAAGCGTTTCTGCTGGCCTTTGTACCGTATGTGTTCCTTGTTCTTTGGGGACTGCCGGGTGGTGTAATGTTTCTGTTCCATCGTCCGCAAACGCCGGTTAACATGAGTCTGGAGCAAGACACCTGATCCGGGAAAGGAGGCGTCCGCGTGCCAACCCCCATGAGGACAGTCCTGACACTTCTGGTTTTGGCGACAGCGACGGTATTCCTGACCATCGCCGGGGGCGGGCTTTTCCCCGTCACCGTGGCAATCGTTGTTCTTTTAATTGAGTCCGCCGCAATCCTGATGCTCCTGCTACCGGCCGCCGGCATTCCTGCACCTCCTGACATCTCTTCCCAGCGTCCGTTCCTGGAGCTGGTTATCGCTGGGATCCTGCTTGCCGTTCTCCTGACCGCAATACCGATTCCCCCGGTGCTTGACAGAGTGGCGGGTTCTGTGAGGCATCAACAGAACCAGGAGGTGGTCGCCGCCTTCGCGAAGGCGATGCAAGCCGGTATTCCAGCCCCTGCCGATGAGCCTTGGTTCTGCCTCTCCCGCAACCGGGCGGGCACGCTCCGCTTCTTCCTGCTGGCCGCCGCCGCATTCAGCGCCTTCACCCTGAGTTCAACTCTGACCCCGCGGGGAAGGGTTGGCTGGCTTCATCTACTGGCGTTAACCGGACTGGTTGTCGGCCTAGTCGGTTTCATCGCGCAATGGATAATCCCCCAGGGCGACACCATCTGGTGGTTCTTGCCCGTTCCACCCGCTCCTACAAAACCTGTTGGATGCTTCCTGAACCGCAATCATTTCGGCGGGTTTATAGCCCTGCTTTGCCCGGCGTCGCTTGCGCTGGTTGACCACTTCTTCAACCGCCGCAATTGGATCCGCATGGTGCTCTACATGCTTGTCACAGGCCTCATGATGGGCATCGTATTCCTCTCTCTCTCTCGTGGTGCCATACTGGCGATGTCGGTGGGAATGGCCGTCACCACGATTCTCATCGCCTTCAGGCACAAACGCGCCTGGGGACTGACGCTGTTTATGCTTGTCGCAGTTGGGGGCGGAGTCGTATTCGGGCGGAATGCGGAGGTGAAGGCTCGGTTTGCCGACCTGAATAGTCCGAAGGGTAGCACTGAAAGCCGGCTGTCCGAATGGCGCGAATCGCTGCGTGTTTTCCCCAGTTACCCGCTGATTGGAGCGGGAATGAATGCCTTGCGCATGGTCTATCCCCAGCACCGCCAGACCAGTGTGGGCGCACGACTGATTCACGCGGAGAACGAATATGTTCAGTTGCTCGTTGAAGGCGGCGTCATAGGAGTCGTCCTGACCGTCGCACTCATCGCAGCCATGCACAGGAGGCTCCGGGAAGCCGTCTCCTCCCCGCCGGAGGCTGCTGTTTTCGCCGGCGTCGGGTCGTTGACCGTAGCCGGAGTCCACTGTCTTATTGACTTCCCGGCCCATCTGCCGATTTACGCCCTGGTTGCAGGGTCACTGGCGGGACTCCTCTTTCCACCACCGACACCGGGATCCGGACGTCGTAAATCCATGGCACTTCTGCCCGCCTTGATCGGCCTCACTGTAACGCTGGCTCTGCTGGTCAACCACCCCGCCGACCTCAAGAATATGGATGACCCGCGACGCCTTAGTGGAACCCATTACCGGGACCTGTTCCAGGCCATGGTGTGGGCTCCCACCTCACCCGCCTGGGAATATCTAGGTCACGCCATGTATCGCGAGGGCAGCAATAGAAGGGACCGGGAACTGAGCGCAACGGGAGAATCCTTTGTGTCGCACGCAGCCATGCTGGATCCCCAGAACTACTGGCTCTGGTATCATTTAGGAGAAATGCGACTCGCCTTGAGCGACAAAGCTGGTGCCGCTGATGCATTCAAGCGGGCGAATACATTGAGGGCATGGCTCAAACCTCCACGACTGCCTGGGGAAACAACTAGATGAATCACGTCCTTTATGGCGCCTCGATCCCCTTCCTGATCGCCCTGGTGGTCTATCTGCGTCGAGGCTGCCAGGCCAACCTATCCCTGTTGATCCTCACCCCACTTGCCATGGCTTTCATGGCAACCTGGGCGGTCTTTCCGGATATTCCCCGCATACTCGGATTCCCCGAACTTTACATGAGAATGGAAGCTGATCCGCGCATCAACATCTTCCTCTGGCATCATACGCTTGACCAGTTGGAATACTCAAAAGGCTGGTATTCAATACTGGAATCGGATTCCTCCTGGTTTACCGCAGGAGTCACCTTGGAAGCAGCGGCCCTGATGGCGGTAGCAATCAGGGAACTGTTCAGGAAGGAAAGCCGCTGATGGCACACGCAGCACTTCATTTTACGGCAGGCATGGTGGCGGGAATGACCGTGTTAACACCCCTGCTGCACCGGAACTGGCAGTCCGGGCGTAGACTCACGCCATCCGTCATGCGCTGGCTGCTGACTTCATGGGGTGCAGGAATCTGGGCTGTCATCCCCAGCCTGCTGCATTATGCTGGACTCCCGGAGTCCTTCAGCGGGGGCTGGTGGATGAACCTATTCATGTTCCACCCCCTGATCAACCAGCATGGACCGCATGCCACCATCATCGGAGCCGCATTAATGGTGGTCACTTTTATCCTCCAATACACCGTCATTGTAGCGGCCATCATCAGGACGAGGGACGGCTCGTTAGCCGAGCATTTCGAGTAGACGCTTGGTCTTCTGGTATTTCTCCTGAAGCTCCTGACGCGACTTCTCAAACTGGGCTACAACCTCGGGTTTCGCCTTGCTGATGAAAGCGTGGTTGGACAGTTTCTGACTGGCACGCTCCAGATGCCCGCCCAGCTCGGCCAACTGCTTGGCCAGCTTCGCAGACTCGGTCTTGACATCAATCAAGCCTTCAACCGGCATGTAGATGGTTCCGATCGTTGTCAAAGCACTGGGCATAGCAGCGCCGGGGATGAAGCCCTCGTCAATGGTGACATCCCGGGCCCTCAGCATGCTGGCAAGGGTCGCCTTATCAGGCATCAGTTGAGCCGCCAGCTCCGGACTGTTTGGCTTGAGGATGTAGACTATCTTGTTCCCTGGGGCGATGCCGCAATCCAAGCGCATCATCCTGCCGATGCGGATCAACTCATGCCGGGCATCAACATACTGTGCGCCCTCGGCTGTTGCCCCCCACCGCGCCAGTTCACCGGTCAGCGGCAAAGGCCAGGACGAGGTCATGATGGTTTCACTATCGGCGCCGTACCCCATCCCGTGCCACAATTCCTCGGTCAGGTGCGGCATGAAAGGATGCAGCAACCGGAGGGAGGCTGAAAAGACATAGTGCATCACCTTCAGCACCTCATCACGCCGGGTGGGATCCTGTCCGTACAAGATATCCTTTGAGTACTCCACATACCAGTCGCAATACTGGTGCCAGATGAACTCATAGAGGTCATGGGCCGCGTCATTGAAACGGAACCGCTTGAGGTTGTCATGGCACGACTCCGCGGTCTGGCTCAACTTGAAAAGGATATGCTTGTCGTCGGCGCTTAATGCCGCGGGGTTGAAATCGGCCAAAAGCAAACGTTTCCCTTCCTCAACCTTGACCTTACCGCCCTCCTGCATCTGCATATAACGTGCGGCGTTCCAAATCTTGGTGCCGAAATTCCGACCGATCTCAAATTTGTCATTCGACAGGAATACATCCTGTCCCGTGGCTGTGATCATCATCAAGCTGTACCGCAACGCGTCGGCACTGAACTCGTCAATGATAGTGAGAGGGTCAATCGAGTTTCCCAGGCTCTTGCTCATCTTGCGACCCTTGTCGTCGCGCAC
>CAYOQM010000091.1:0-3518 GCA_964406065.1 uncultured Verrucomicrobiota bacterium | reverse complement strand
CGGAACGGAACATCTCCCATGAACTCGATGCCCGCCATGATCATCCTGGCAACCCAGAAGAAGATGATTTCCGAGGCGGTCACCAGAGTGTTGCCGGGATAATAGAATTTCAGGTCCGCGCCCTCGTTAGGCCAGCCGAACGTGCTGAAGGGCCAGAGCCACGACGAGAACCAGGTATCCAGAACATCCTCGTCCTGCCGGATATTCCCCGACTGGCATTTCGGGCATTGAGACTGTTTTCCCCGCCCCGCCCACTGGTGATTGCAGTGGTCGCAGTAGAAGACCGGAATGCGGTGACCCCACCAGATTTGGCGGGAAATGCACCAGTCGCGAATGTTTTCCATCCACTCCGCATACACCTTATTCCATCGGTCCGGCACAAACTGGACCCGGCCGTCCTGCACCGCCTTGAGGGCAGGTCCAGCCAGCGGCTTCATGCGCACAAACCACTGAAGCGACAGACGGGGCTCCACTACGGTGTCGCATCGATAGCAATGTCCGACCGCATGCTGATGGTTCTCGATCTTTTCAATCAGGCCTGCGGCTGTCAAATCGGTCACGATCCGCTTACGGCACTCGAAGCGGTCCAAGCTGGCGTAAGGGCCAGCACCCTCGTTCATCGTGCCGTCCTGGTTCATCACATTGATCGGAACCAAATTATGGCGGCGCCCCATTTCGAAATCATTGGGATCATGCGCAGGGGTAACCTTGACCGCCCCAGTTCCGAACGCCGGATCAACAAAGTCGTCGGCGATGATCGGCAGGTCACGATGCAACACTGGCAAACTGAGATTTTTCCCAATAACAGCTTTATAGCGCTCATCCTTCGGGCTCACCGCCACGGCCACATCGCCTAGCAGTGTTTCAGGCCGAGTGGTCGCCACCACGACAAACTCACTGGCGGTCAGTCTTCCGTCACGCTTGACGGGATAACGTATATAATACAGTTTTCCGTCAGTATCTTGATGTTCGCTTTCTTCATCGGACAATGCAGTGTGACAACGAGGGCACCAATTTGTGATATAATTGGCCCGGTAGATCAGCCCCTTATCGTATAGCCGACAGAACACCTCCTCTACTGCCTCGCTCAATCCCGCATCCATGGTGAAACGTTCCCGATCCCAGTCACAGGAAGACCCAAGGCGTTTAAGCTGGCGCACAATAGTCCCGCCATACTCCTCCTTCCACTCCCATACCTTGTCGATGAACGCCTCCCGTCCAAGGTCATGGCGGGTCTTGCCTTCTTTTCGCAAAGCGCGCTCAACGACATTCTGGGTTGCGATGCCGGCATGGTCGGTGCCCGGCATCCAGACCGTATTGCAGCCCTGCATCCGCTGCCATCGCACGAGAATGTCCTGGATGGTGTTGTTAAGGGCATGACCCATGTGAAGAATGCCGGTAACATTCGGCGGCGGAATGACCACGCAGTAAGGAGTTCCCCCGCGGGAGGCCTCGCCATGGAAGCATCCGTGTTCCTGCCACCAGGCGTACCAGTGAGCCTCTACGGATTTCGAATCGTACTGCTTCTCAAGTTCCTTCATTCTTTTCTTCCTGAAACAGCTTATACTCAACACTATCCACCAGCGCTTCCCATGACGCTTCGATGAGGTTGCCCGAGACGCCAACCGTACACCAGTGCGCTACGCCATCGCTGGATTCAATCATCACGCGGGTCTTGGCCGCCGTTGCCTCTTCAGGATCCAGGATGTGGACACGGTAATCCGTCAGCACCACATTCTCGATTTGCGGGAAGAACCGGGCCAGTGCCTTGCGCAACGCGCGGTCAAGCGCGTTCACGGGACCGTCACCCTCGGCCACCCGGTGCTCAACTTCCTTGCCCACCCGCACTTTGACCGATGCTTCCGAAATACATGGCGAATCCTTCCCCGCCTTTTCAATAATGACCCTGAACCCCTCTAGCTCGAAAAAAGGCTTATGCTTCATTAGCACCTTCTGAACCAGGATCCTGAACGATGCATCCGCCGCCTCGTAGGAGTAGCCCTGATTTTCGAGACGCTTCAGCGCATTGAGTATCTCCTTGACCTCGGGCGAGGACTTCTTGAGATCCATTCCCATTTCAATGGCCTTCAAAAGCACGCTGCTGGAACCGGACCCGTCGGATATCAGGATGCGCCGCTCGTTCCCTACACTCTCGGGGGTGACATGCTCAAAACTGCGCGGATTCTTCTGCACCGCGTTGACATGCATGCCCGCCTTGTGAGAAAACGCGCTCGCCCCGACATAAGGGGCCTTGGGGTCATGACGCAGGTTGACAAGGTCATCCACAAACTGGGACAACCCCTTCAGCTGCCCCAGCGAGCCATGCGGCACGGCACGGCAGCCCATCTTGAGCTCCAATGATGGAATGATTGAACAAAGGTTCGCATTGCCGGTCCGCTCCCCATAACCGTTGATGGTGCCCTGCACCTGAACAGCCCCGGCCCGGACGGCCTCCAGGCTCGTCGCCACCGCAAGGCCTGAATCATTATGGGTGTGGATCCCGACTACCATCGGGAAGGCTTTCACCACTTCAGAAGTAATGGCGAAAACCTCATATGGCAGGGACCCGCCGTTTGTGTCGCACAGGACAAGGGCATCGGCGCCAGCCACTGCTGCAGCCTTCAAGACATCCAACGCAAAGGCGGGACTATCCTTATAGCCGTCAAAAAAATGTTCAGCGTCAAAAAAGACTTCACGTCCCTGATTCTTCAGGTAACGAACCGTGTCGGCCACCATCTTCAGGTTTTCGGCGACAGATGTCCGCAGAACTTCCGAGACATGCATCTGCCAGCTTTTCCCGAAAACGGTGACAACCGGCGCCTGAGACTCGATCAGACGGAGAATGTTGTCGTCCTCGCCCACGGGCGTGTCTGGACGCCGGGTGCTGCCGAACGCGGCCACCTTGGCATGCTTCAGCCCGTGCTTGCGGATCTCATGAAAGAACTCCATGTCCGCAGGATTTGACCCCGCATAGCCGCCCTCGATATAATCCACGCCGAAGGCATCCAGCTTCAGCGCCACCTGGAGTTTTGATGATTTCGAGAAAGAAATGCCCTCTCCCTGGGCCCCGTCCCGAAGGGTGGTGTCGTAGATGAATATCTTGTGATGTCCGCTCATTTTGAGGGGGGGGCGAAAAAAGCGGCATAAAGGGCCTGCACCGCCTTCTTGCGATCCATGGCCTTGACGCCGAACATCATGCTGATTTCCGAGGAACCCTGGTTCTGCATTTCGATATTGACCCCCGCATTGGCCATGGCCGTTGTGGCGCGTGCAGCCACCCCCACCGTGTAATGCATCCCCTCCCCGACAATCATGACCAGGGCCAGCCCGCGGTCCAGATCGATATTGTCTGGAACCAGTTCATTACGGATGCGCTCGAGCACCCGCTCCTCCTTCTCCTTGGTGAAGTCCTTTTCCCTGAACACGACCGAAATATTGTCGATTCCCGAGGGGGCATGTTCGTATGAAATCCCCTCATCCTCCATGATCTGGAGCAGGCGCCGGCCAAAACCCACCTC
>CAYOQM010000090.1:9793-10024 GCA_964406065.1 uncultured Verrucomicrobiota bacterium | reverse complement strand
ATCGACCTGCTGTACCCCGTCGTCAAGGGCAGCAAGACCGGGATTCTCGGCGGGGCCGGTTGCGGCAAGAGCGTGATCATCCAGGAGCTGATCCACAATGTGGCCCAGGAGCACGACGGCTGCAGCGTGTTCACCGGGGTGGGCGAGCGTATCCGCGAGGGTAACGAGTTGTATTTCGAGTTCGAGCGGGAGGGCATCCTGCCCAAGGTCATCATGGCGTTCGGCCAGATG
>CAYOQM010000090.1:0-9783 GCA_964406065.1 uncultured Verrucomicrobiota bacterium | reverse complement strand
CGGGCGCGCGCTTCGAGGTGGCCAAGACCGGCATCACCCAGGCGGAATGGCTGCAGGAGCAGGGCAAGAACGTCCTGCTGTTCATCGATAATGTCTACCGCTTCGTCCAGGCCGGCTCCGAGATCTCAACCCTGATGGGGCGCGTGCCCTCCGAGACCGGGTACCAGCCCACGCTCAGCTCCGAGGTCGGCGACCTGCACGAGCGCATCAAGACCGGAAGCGGCGGATCCATTTCCGCCTTCGAGGCCGTATATGTGCCCGCCGACGACCTGACGGATCCCGCCGTGGTGGCGATCTTCAGCTACCTCGATTCCGTGCTGGTGCTCTCCCGCGACCGCGCCCAGCTGGGCCTCTATCCCGCCATCGATCCGCTGAACTCGTCCAGTTCCAACATGGATGTCGGGATCGTCGGGGCGCTGCATTTCAATACCGCCCAGGAAGTCGTGCGCATCCTGACCAAGTACGATGAACTCCGCCGCATCGTGGCGGTCATCGGAATCGACGAACTGTCGCGGTCGGACCGCCTCGTCTATGAGCGCGCCCGCAAACTCCAGAACTACATGACCCAACCCTGTTTCGTGGCGGAGTCCTATACGGGGCGCAAGGTTCAGTATGTTCCCACGGATGTGACCATCCGCGACTGCGTCCGCATTATCGAGGGCGCCTACGATAACCGCGACGAACGCGAATTCTACATGATCGGGCGACTGCCCTAGGAGCTACAGTATGACACCGCAATGGGCCCGAGCGCTGGTGGACGAGGGATGGCTCACCGCCGGGCAACTGGAGGCGGCGGTCCAGTCCTCGAAAACCCGCGCCGAATCCCTGATCCGGACGCTGGTGGGACAGGGATTGGTTCCGGAAGAAAAACTGCTGCGGCTGGTCGCCCGCCAGCAGGGTCTGGGCTTTGTCTCCTTCCGCGACACGCCACCCGAGCCCGCCGCCCTGGCCTGCCTGACCGCCCGCTTCGTGGCCCATTACCAGATCATGCCGGTGAAACTCACCGGAACCCTCCTGCAGATCGCCGTCTCGAATCCGTTTGACCAGGCGGCGGTCGAGGATATCGAGAGCGGACAGGGCCTCAAGGTGGAGCGCGTGCTGGCCTGCGCGGCGGATATCCTCGAGGCGGCCCGCGTTCATTACGGGGTGGGGGCCGAAACCGTGGAGCGCATTCTCGCGGATTTGCCGGGCCAGGGATCCGGCAGCCAGGTCGAGGCGTCGCACGACCTTGAAAACAAGGCGGAAGATGCCTCGGTGATCAAGCTGGTCAACCAGCTCCTGCACCAGGCCATCACCGATCGAGCCACCGATGTCCATTTCGAGGTGTACCGCGACGAGGTCATCCTGCGCCGCCGCATCGACGGGATCCTTTACGACATGGTCGTGTCCCGGAACATGGCCTCGCTGTATCCGGCGATCATCTCCCGCATCAAGCTGATGGCCGGGCTGAACATCGTTGAGCGACGGATGCCGCAGGACGGGCGTTCCCGCGTCAACATCGGGCATTACCAGTACGACTTGCGTGTCTCGGTTGTGCCCTCCGTGCATGGCGAGAACGTGGTCATCCGTATCCTGCCCACCACCATGCTGTTCAGTCTTGAACAGCTCGGCCTGTCGTCTCGCCATTCGCAGATCCTGACGGAGTTGATCCAGCTTCCCCACGGCATTGTCTTTGTCACCGGCCCCACGGGAAGCGGCAAGAGCACCACGCTCTATGCCTGCCTGAGCCGCCTCAACACCCGCGACCACAAGATCATCACCATCGAGGATCCGGTGGAATACGAGATCAAGGGCATCATGCAGACCCAGGTCAATCCCCGCATCGACCTGACGTTCGCCCGGGCCCTGCGCAGCCTGCTGCGCCATGATCCCGATATCATGATGGTCGGAGAGGTGCGCGATCGCGAGACCGCCGAGATCACCATCCAGACGGCCCTCACGGGACATCTGGTCTTCAGTACGCTCCACACCAACGACGCCGCCAGCGCCGCCATCCGGCTCCTGGACATGGGCGTGGATCCCTACCTCATCGCCTCCACTGTGCGGTCGTTCATGGCGCAGCGGTTGGTCCGGGTGGTCTGCGAGCATTGCCGGGAATGGTATGATTTCAACGGCCGTCGCTGCAGTCGCGGCCGGGGTTGTCCGCAGTGCAACGGCACCGGCTACCGCGGCCGCGTCGCCATCAGCGAAATCCTTCAGGTGCTGCCCGGCATCCAGGATTTGATCCTCCGCCGCGCTTCCGCCCGCGATATCCGCCAGAAGGCCGTGGAACTGGGCATGAAAACCCTGGCGGCGGACGGATGGGACAAGATCATCGAAGGAACCACCACCGTGGATGAGGTCACCCGTGTCACGTTTGACACCCTCTCGAATGTCGAGTGAACCGTGAGACCACCTGATGCCGACCTATTGCTACAAAGCCAAGCTGGGACCCGACCGGACCGTGGAGGGGGAAATCGAGGCCGAAAGCCGCCCTGGCGCCATGATCCGGCTGGAGCGGATGGGCTATAGCCTCCTGTCCCTGGAAGAGCAGTCGGGGCGCAGGCACACTTCAGGCCGGAAGACCGGCGGCCGCGTCCGCCCGCGGGAAATCACGGTGTTCACCCGCCAGTTGGCCGGATTGCTCCGGGCCGGCGTTCCCATTCTGCGCGCCTTGACCACCATCCAGCAGCAAACCGAAAACCCCGCCTTCCAGGCGGTGGTCATGGCAATTGCAGGCTCGGTGCGCGACGGCCGCACCCTGTCGGAAAGCCTGGCCGTAACGCCCACCCTGTTCCCCAACCTGTATGTCAACATGGTCAGGGCCGGGGAGTCGGCGGGCATGATGGATGAGATCCTGATGCGCCTCGCGGAGGCGCGGGAAAACGATGACGAACTGCGCTCCCGCGTGGCCTCGGCGGTGGCCTATCCTGCCTTTGTCATCGGGGTCGGCGCCCTGAGCGTCTTTGTCATCCTCACGTTCTTCCTCCCGCGCATCGTGCATATCTTCGACGGGATGAACCAGGCCCTGCCCTGGCCCACCCGCACCGTTCTGGCGGTGAGCGGCGTGTGTTCCCATTATTGGCCGGTCCTGGTCATCCTGGCCGGCCTGATCGCACTCGCCCTCAAGCGCCACTGGGGCTCCGAGGCCGGGCGCATGGCGATCGACAGCGCCGTGCTCGGACTTCCCGTGATCGGGGCCTTTGCCCGCGATACGGATATCGTCCGCTTCGCCCGAACCTTGTCGCTGCTGATCAAGGCCGGGATTTCGGTGGATCGGGCGCTGGCCCTGGCCGCGAACACGCTGACCAACCGGAAGCTCCGCGCGGATATGGCGGCGGCGGCGGAGGAGACCGTGCGACAGGGGTCCACGGTGGCGGACGGGTTCAGGCGCCGCCCCGGGATCCCGGCGTTTGTCACCAACATGGTGGCGGTGGGCGAGGAGAGCGGCCGCCTGGATGAGGCGCTGTTGGAAGTGGCGGCCTTCTACCAGCGGGAACTTGACCGGGACCTCCGTCTGGTCAACACCCTGCTGGAACCGGTGCTGATCCTGCTGGTCGGAACCGTGGTCGGCTTCATTATCTTTGCCATGTTGCTCCCGATTTTCCAGATCGGCCAGGTGATCCGGTAGAGCATAGGATAGGGACAGGCCACCGCTTAGCAGCGGCGGCTACTACAGAGGAAGGGGCGGGAACCTCTTGTAGCCGCGCCTGATAAGGCGTGGTTCTTTCGGACGGTGACCAGGAGAAGAGGAGAGTGGAATGAGACAACATAACGCGGGCTTTACATTGATCGAACTCATGATCGTGGTGATCATCATCGCCGCGCTGGCCGCCATGGTGGCGCCCAACCTGATCGGGCGTTCCGATGAGGCCAAGGCCAAGATCGCCCAGGGCGACCTGGCCAGCCTGAAGACCGTCCTTAACCTGTACCGGCTCGACAAGGGATCCTATCCCACCTCCGAGCAGGGCCTCGACATCCTCAAGATCGCCCCGGGCACGGGCCGGGAACCGTACCTCGACAAACCGGCGCTTGATCCCTGGCAGAGAAAGTACATCTACCATTGTCCGGGAACCCATCGACCCTCCAGTTACGACCTCTTCTCGGTCGGGGCGGATGGCAAGGAAGGGTCGGAGGATGACATCAAGAACTGGGAATAGGGGCTTCACCCTGATTGAAGTTCTCGTGGCGTCGGTCATCCTTTTCGCCGGTCTGGGCGCCATCCTGAAGGCCTACAGCCTGGCCGTGGAGGCGCTCGGCGCCGCAGAGGACACCCTGGCCGCTACCGACCTGCTTGCCGGAAAGGCGGCCTCACTGGAACTGCAACTGGGCGCCGGAGTGGATCCCGCCGCCCTGCCGGAGCGCGTGACGCGTGAAGGCGTCGAGTATCAGTGCGCGGCAACCCTCGTCCGGATGCCGGTGACTCCGGAACTGACGCTGGCCAGGGCAGCCGTCCAGGCGAGCCGACTCAACGGAACCTTTCCGCACGCGCTGGAATGCGAATGGGTGGTTTTCAAGGCCCACGATCCGGCGCGGGAGACAGTCCCGTGAAATCCGCAAGATTCAAGGACTTACGCCGCGGCTTTACCCTTCTGGAACTGCTGATCGCCGCCGCCCTGGTGGCGGTCGTGTCGGGCGTGGTGGCGGGGGCGTTCGCCGCAGGGTTCCGCGTCTGGCAGCGCTCGATCCGCCCCGGCGAGGGCGACGCGATCCTGGCGCTGGAACTGATGTCCAAGGATCTCCGCAATACTGTGCCGTTCCGGCTGGAGTCTTTTTCGGGCAAGGCAAGCCTCGTGGATATCCCCTCGCTGGTGACGACGCCGCGGGCGGATGGCACAGTCCAAACCCTGCCGGGAATGGTGTGCTATGAATTCAATTCCGCTGCCCGCACCCTGGATCGCGTTACCCGGTTCTTCCCGTTTCCCGATCCCGAGCGGAGCCGGCGTGAGACGGTGATGGAGTCAGTGGAGGCCGTCCGCTTTTCCTATGGCGCGGCCGGCGCGGGGGGCGTGGGTGCGGTGGAGTGGGGAACTGAATGGGCCGGGCGAACCAATACGCCCGTGGCGGTAAAAGTGGAACTGGAGTTCCGGATGGGAGGGATAAGACTTGAGCGGCAACGCCTCATACTCTTGCCGTGCCGCTGACCGCGGCAGCATCCTGATCCTGACCCTGTGGGTGATCTTCCTGCTGGCCCTGCTGGCTGTCGCCGTCGGGTCGCAGGTCGAGGCGCGCCTGACGCTGGCCCGGCAGATGAGCCTGCGGACAACGGGGTATCATGCCGCCCGCACCGGACTGGCGCGCAGTCTGGCGGTACTGGAACAGGATACGAACGGGTGGAATGCCCTGGGGGGGGCGTGGGCAGGCAATCCGGCAGCCTTCTCCAACCAGACGACGGGGGCCGGTGTGTTCACCCTGCTGACCGGGGTGGATTATGCAGGGGGCGGACGCGGAACCAATGCGGGGCTCGGGGATGAACAGGGGCGGATCGACCTGAACCTGGCGCGGGTGGAATTGCTCGCGGCCCTCCTCCGTGAGGCCGGCGGCCTGTCGGAGGAACGTGCCCGCGAGGTGGCCGCCGCGATCAATACAGCCCGCACCAAGCCGCCACCGCACAGTCCGGGATTGTCAACGAAGACCGGCTGGGTCAGTTCGCGGCTGGAGCAGGGACCATTGCGATCCATCCAGGAACTTCAGTGGATTTCCGGGATGACGGCGGAGACGTTCCGTAAAATCGAAAACCAGGTTACGGTGCATGGCGGATACCGGGTCAATCTCAACACGGCCGGGGTGGGGGTTCTCAAGTCCCTGGCCGGTGCCCCGGGGCGGGGAACCCGGCAAAGTATTGAAAGTTTGACAAGGAAGATATTGCAGTTCAGGGAAAGGGGAGGTATTTTTAAGACCCTTGGATCGGGGGAAGCCCTGGGGCCCGACGGGCGGTTGACGCCGGAAGAGCAGGACATATTGTCTGGCATGGCGCCGTTCGTCACCGTGGCCTCCCGCCATTTCAGGGGACAAGTGGAGGGATCGGCGGCGGGTTGCCCGGGGGAATCCCGCAGGATCGATTTCGTATGGGATCGAAACCATCATAAGATTGAGTTCTGGCATGAAGACTGACCCGCAAGTTTTGTTTGGAAAAACGGTGGTGGCCATTGAGCCCGGTAACGAGTGGTTCAAACTCGTCCAGGTAACGCGCAGCCGGGAGGCGCTGAAGGTCGACAAGGTCATCCTGAAGCGGGCGGCGGACGCCGAATCCCTGGCCGGCCCCGACGGGCTCAAGGCCCTCGGCGTTCAGGAACTGGAGGGCGTGCCCGTCATTGCCTGCCTGCCCCGGCAGATGGTCAATGTGCGCCTGTTTGATCTTCCCTCCGGCGATCCGCAGGAGATCGTGGACATGGTCGATCTCCAGATTGCCCGCCAGACTCCCTATTCGCGCGATGAGATCGTGTTCGATTACCGGTTGTTCAAGGCCGACAAGGATGGCTATACGCGCGTTATGCTGGTGATTGCGCAGACCGGGCTGGTCCGCCAGAAGTACAGGTTCCTGGAAGATCTGGGGTTCTCGGTCGGTCTGGTGACCGTGGCGACCGACGGGTGGCTGGCAGCCCTCCAGTCGAAGGCAATTTCCCTTCCCTCCGCCGCATCGGGTGCCATCGGGTTCCTGGATGTGGATTCCGCGTCGGGTGATTTTGCCATCCTGGACAAGGGGATTCCGCTTTTCAGCCGGAGTCTGTCCCTGAATGCGGATCAGTTTGACGATCCGGCGAATATGGAGAAATGTATGGTGGAGGTGGGGCGTGCCCTGGAAACCTTCCGCAATGAAACCCCGGCGTCCCCGGTGGCCACTCTGGTGTTGTCGGGCGGTGCGGCGCGATTTCCGGGTTTCGCGGAAGGGTTGAAGCGGACGCTGAAGATCGAGGTCGCCACGGCAGGGGGGATCGAGCGGCAGGCGGACGAGCATCTGGCGTCGATGGAGCACAAGGGCGTCTCCCTGGCTGGCGTCGTGGGCGCGGCAACGGCAACCGGATTGCAGGTCAACCTGATGCCGGAGTCGGTCCAGTTGCGGCGGTCCATCATGATGAATGCCCGGCAATTGACCCGGACGGGCATTCTGCTGCTGGCGGTCATCGGACTGGTTTCGTTGCTGGTGATGACGCGGATCCACCGGCAGGAGCGGTATATTGAGGCATTGAGGGCAACGATTTCGAAGACGGCTCCCGCCGTGGAGGAGCTTGAAGCCAAGAGCCGGAAGGTGGCCATCGTGGCGGGGCGCTTGGAATCCCGGATGATCCCGGCCAGGGTGCTGGCGGAACTGTGCTCGGTGGTCGGGGATACAACCCTGCTGACGTCGCTCGAATTGACGGAGGGCTCGCAACTGGTCTGCCGGGGTTCAGCCGAGACGGTGGCGGATACGGTCAGGCTCGTGAACGCGATGGAGGCGTCCCCGCTGTTCAGGAATGTCAAGAGCACGCGGACGGTTTCCGTGAAAGATCGTACGGAATTCGAGATTTCGTGCGATGTGGAGAAGAGGCGGCCATGAAGGACATCAAATCATTATTGCCCGGGGACCGGCGCATGTGGATGCTGGCGGGGGGCGTGGGGGGGCTTGTGGTGCTGGGGGTGGTGCTGGCGTTGGGCCCCATCAGCGGAAAGTTCCGGGAACTGGATGAGGAGGAGGCCGGGCAGAAAAGGATTCTGGATCACCATTTGCGCGTGATTGCACCCAAACCGATGGGCGTGGTGACGAACGAGTATGCCCGCTACGGAACGATGCTCAAAATGAAGGGCTCCTCGGACGAGGAGAATTCCAGCATGTTGTCGGAAGTCGACCGGTTGGCGGGCGAGAACAAGGTCACCTTGTCCGCCACCAAGCCGCGTGAACAGCGGATCCAGGATGCGTATCATGAAAACTACGCGGTGACCATTGAGATTGAGGCCGGGTTGCCGCAGGTCATAAGTTTCCTGTATGCCGTGGAGTCCTCGCCCCAGTTGTTGCGCGTGGACAGCCTGTCCCTTGAGTCCAGGGCCGGAAAATCCGCCGACTGGGTCCGTGGCACCCTGGTGATTTCCAAGGTCGTAACCCTTTAGGCACGCCTGCCGTTCCCGCTCCGGGCGGCCCGGATGAGGCCCTGCAGGGCAAAGATTACCGGATAGAGCCGCTCCGAATACCAGAGCTTGGCGAAATAGAGACCCACGGGGGTGCTGGCGGGCAGGGCCTCCTGCGGCAGGTTGCCGGCGATCCAACTCACACCTCCCTTGACAGCCTCCCGGTGTTCACCGTCTGACAATGCCGCAACGGCGAGTCCGGTCTCTTCAAACGATGACGCCATGCCGCGTGTCGCGCCCCAGCCGGCGTCCTCATTTTGCGCCTGCTCCAACCAGGTCAGGCCTGCCGTCCTCAAGGGGATCGCGCTCTCAATTCCTTGTTCCTCCGCCGCGCGCAGCGCCATGCAGACGCGGGCCGTTCCGATAACTGGATTCCCTTCGTCCCTGGTGAACTGGCTGCCAAACCATAACAGTACCCAGGATCCGTCACGCCGTTGGGTGTCCTTCAGGTAGCGGATAATCCTGCCCATGGCGCGTTGCATCCGGCGGCGTTGCGCTTGGGGGAGATCCGGCAGCCACTCGGCGAAGGACTGGAGGGTATGAGCCGAGAGGTCGGGACAACTCCTGTCGAACGGCAGTTTGCCCCAGCCGCGGGAAAACGTGGGAATGCCGCCGTCGCTGTTCTGAAGCGACAGGAGCCAGTCGATGCCCTGCGAGGCGGCCCGGATTGCCGTCGGGTCAATGGCACCGAGGCGGCGCAGCGCGATGAGGGCACCGGGGGTGTCGTCGGCGTCCGGCATGCCGCCCGGGAGATCGGTCCAGGCCCAGCCGCCGGGCGTGCCCCGGGTCAGGGGGTGCACCTCGCGGTGTTGCTGGCGTAGCAGCCAGTCGCGGAGGGCACCACGCTGGGCCGTGCCGAGCGTGATATCCGCCCGGTCGGTTTCCGTGAGGGTGTTGACCGAAAGCGTGGTGACCCAGGTCGCCAGGTTGGTGTCGATCGGCCAGCTACCGTCGTCCCGCATGGACTGTATCAGGAATTGCACACCGCGTTTCACGATGGGATCCTCGCGGAACCCTGCGGCGGCGAGGCTCACTGTCACGAAGGCGGTGAGGGGTGTGGCTTCCTCATAGCCGCCATGGACGGGCTGCATGCGGCGGGCGATATCCAGCAGGCGCGGGGTGGCCGCCTTGCGCAGGAGCCGCAGCCACCAGGCCTCGTCCCTGGCACAGCGGTGGCGGGCCAGCCCGATGGCGATCAGGGCGGGCAGGGCATAACTGACCACGGTGAGTTTCATCCAGCGATAGAGCCAGTGGGGTAATAGCGCCAGTTCGCAGGGGAGCTGGGGCGTGAGACGCCAGGCGGTTTCCGGGGGCCCCATCCGGCCGCATAAGGTGCAGAGGGTCAGGATGGGTGCGGCGAAGGTACGGTCATTTCCATAGCGCGCCAGGATGCCGGCCCGGAGGGATTCCGGCCGCAAATCGCCGAGCTGGCGGGAGAGCCACTGTTCGGCGCGGTGAATGGCCGAGGCATGGGCGGTGTTGTCGGTGTCCGCCAGGGAGAATACCGCCCAGCAGAGGACGGTGGCGGTGAGATTGCTGGGGCTCTCGGGTGAATCCCCCCAGCCGCCGTCAGGATTGGCATGGGTGGCAACCCAGTCGAGCCCGCGCGCGATGGGGGCGGCATGGGCTTGGCGGTCGACTTCAGCGAGGGCTCTGACGGCAAGGGCTGAAGCCAGCGCGCTGCTGCTCAGCCGCCCGGTC
>CAYOQM010000089.1:1536-10171 GCA_964406065.1 uncultured Verrucomicrobiota bacterium | reverse complement strand
AGTCGCCGACAGAGATCCTCCCGTTCAGCCTCATCCATCATTGCCGCCATCGCGATCAGACGATCGGCCAGGGCATTAGGGGTCTCGGGAGGCGGAGGGGGGGGCGGAAGCGAGGGCTGTGCAGTCGGCACCTGACCTGGGGTATCGATCCATACCGGAAATTGATCCTCAAGCGCCTGTAGAAAGGCGGCCCGGCGGTCGGGAAGGACCGTCTCGATCAAACCGCCGAGGGCCTCTGCAAGATATTTGCAGCGGTCCTCTTTGGTCTCGTCGGCAAAACTGAGTTGCACCATCCTCAGTTTCCTGGCCGTCAGTTCGACCGAATCCAGATCCATGTTGACTCTTTCGTTAGCCATTACTTTGCCTCATAGGCCCGTCGGAGGAGATCCTCGTCCCTGGGGGTGAGCAAGGACTGATGGGCAAATGGCTGATAGTAGACACCATTACGATCGATACGGATATCGATCGTACGGCGGGGTTTCACCCACAGGCGGGTTCGCTTGAGCGCGATCGACTGCCGCCTGGGATCTTCCACGGAGTCGCGATCCTGGAAGAGCCCCGGGAGATCGGCCAACACGACCAGGCTCTCCGCCCCTCCCCGGCTCCACCTTGCCCATATGGGATCCTCATGCCCCAATACCTGCCTGGGCTCTTTCCGGGCGCCGAACTGCATCACAGCCCGGTCCCATGAATCCTGGCGGCGATTGGGGTTCCAGTATTCCGTCATGGAACGTCGCTCCATCATGTTGGCCTCGGACTGATTCAGTCCCAGCATGTGAACTTCGATGGAGGGCAGATTGCCTTGTTCATCACCCATGGACTCATCAACATGAACAACCACATCATAGGAAGCCAACCGGCTGATGCAACCGGACGAAACCGCGCACAACAGCCCCACCCCCATCCATCCGAGAAGCCGCATGGTTCTTTTCATGACATTATCTCCCGTTCAGACACTCTCCCGCCTTCATTTCCCCTTCAGCCTGTAGGCCGATAGAACCTGGCGGATCTCTTGATTCTCAGCACAGTTCGACACAATCAGATTGCGAGTTTGCCGCACCAATGCATCCGCATCCTGGATGCAGCGATTCAGCACCTCATGCAAGGCGCGGGGTGATGCGTCGCCCAAGTCACGGCAGGTGCTGAATCGCGTGAGTCCCGGGAACATTCTGACCACCATGGCCAGAGCCTCCCACCACAGAGTCGCCGGCACAACGGAAAACGCCTCGGCACAGGAAAGGCGCTTTGAAACAAGTCTTTGCGGGCCGATGGATTCCCCCCAGCGCGTGTCCTTTTCGAACAGTTCCAGAATCTTCCGGGGCAAACCCTCCTCCTTCACATCCCCGACAGCGGATTCGCGCGCTAGGCTGAGCACCTCGTCAATGGCCATCGGCAGGGAATTATCCTCGTTGACCATCAGTGTCTTGATCGCCAGCACCGCCAGGGAATAGAGGTCACAAGGAGAGCTCAGCAGAGGCAACACCTCATAGGGTGTGTTGTGCAGAGGCACGCCCTCAGCCGCCTTCAGGCCTTCAATGAACGCGTTTTCCAGTTTTTGCCCGATCGTACGAAACCGCCACTCCCCATACGCCAGGGCACGGTCCTCCTCAAGTCTCGCATAAAGGTCCACCGCTCCCGACGGCAGATTGACCCTGAACCAGACCAAGTCGTGAGTGTGAACCGCAAGGTCGTCACGGGTCTGAAAAGTGCCTTCGACAATCAATCCTTTGCGCACATCGCTGAACATCTGGCGTATCCGGATCCCGCAGCGTCCACGGGAAAAAACGACCACCGCCTCCGGCAGGTAAATCGACGGCGTCTGGCTCCTGCCACGCAGGTAGTACCGCGTATCTGAAGATTGAATGGGCAGCGCCACCGCCTCCCCTCCGTCCGTCAACGCGACGCGAGCCGTCCATAAATATGGAAGCGAGGTGCCGACATCCGAGAACTGAACGCGAAAGGCGTCGGAACAAAGATGCAGGAGCGGCCGCTGAAGTTTCGCAATGAGGTCACGCGTAACACGGAACGTTTCCGCCAGGGCGCAAGCCTTCAGGTGCAACGTTTCCAGAAGTTGTCCGCCAACCCCGCGCGCCCCGAGGAAAATACGCCCCGGATTGTCGGGATGGCCCAGTTCACGGCCCGCCTGGCAGGGATCCAGCGGCGTACGCCCATGGCCTGTTCCCTTCCAAGTTCCGCCACCCAACACAGTCAGATGTTCATCAAAGCTCAAGGGGTAGTAAGGCCGAACCGTCAGCAAACCACCCTCCGGGTTCAGGGGCACAAGACCACTTTCATTGTTGCAGACTTGCGCCAGCGAGACCGTGAGAGCATTCGTCGGCGATTCCGGGGTCACCGGAGCAAACGACGGCGACCCGTCAGCGGATGCCGCGTGCAAATACCGGTGGAGCGAACTGCGATAGGGCGGCAATCCATTACGTTCCAATAGCGCGTCATCCTGGCACAATTGCCATGGCCCCCCGGGAGATACGGCGGGAAAGACCTGATCGCCGGTTGGCAGGCGAACGAATAACGGCGCGGGATGCCGCGTTTCCCAGCCTGTACGCAAGATGGCGTCCACGCCCAAGGCCGTGAGAGCATCGGCAAAGCGACTCCAGCGTTCATCCAGGATGGCATTTGACAATGCCTCCCGATACGAAGCCGGCGTACCCAGCAGACCCGCGACCGTCTGCACCCATATTTCCACCCACTGGTGGATACGCCCCTCTTTATCGATAACGCATCCCAAGTAGACCTTCGCATCGAGATGGTCGCGAAGCAGAACCAAGGCCCCCCCGACCGAGTCGGGGTCCTTCTTCAGCAAGGCGCAGACTTGAAGCACCGCCTCCTTTTGCTGACCGAAAAGGGGAGCGTAGACATACCCTTCTGGTTGCACTGAGGTCAAATAGCGAAATTCCACCAATGAGATCATGCCGTTCTGCCTGCGTTATCCGGGGATAGAACCCCTATTTTCACGCCCTGATGTCCAAGCCCTCATAACGACCCCCGACGGAACGCCTTATACGGCAATCCGTTCCGGGCATCAATTCCGATTATCGCCGCAAATATGCCCGGCCATGACCTCTCTCATGGCTCCTCCAACAGCTCCTTGAGTATATCGAATTCGTTTGCGAGGACCTTGTCATAGTCCGCTTTCAGCCTCAGCATCGCTTTCCGCATGGGAGTCGTCTTGAACGCCGGAAGCTCTGCCACTGCCTTTGCCAGCAATCGCAGTCTTGACATATCCTCTTCGGAGTTTTCCCGCATGCGCGTCTCGAAGTATTTGGCAACAAGTTCGGCGTCATTACCGTCTGCGCGATTCAGCACCTTAAGTAGAGACTTGCAGTCGTCGCGCGCCGCAGTCTGTTTACTGTCTACGGCTGCGCTATGAATCACCTTCTTTTCATCAGGAGGAGTGCCCTCTTCCACGCCTTCATCCGCTTTAGTAACTCCCTCAACATAGTTGACCAAGCACATGGAAGCCTCGTAGAGGCCCAGACGCAAATCATCATAGTCGGGAACCCCACCAAGCTTGACATAACTCTCCAAATCACGGAGAACCCCGCGATCAACCACGGATGGCTTGTAGGTGGCATGTGCTCGCCAGCGGAAATACTCAGGCGGCGGGGTCGCCATGTCGGGTAAGACATCAGACGAGTAATCCCATTGCAGCAGAGCGCTCTCAAATTGACACCTGTCCGCTACAGTCAGAGCTGATTCTCTCAGTCTAGCCCCCAATCGATTCAATGATGCACCCAGGTCCCTCTTGCCCTTGTCGTCTTTCAGGCCTTTGGCGGCATCCTGCCAAGCCCTCAGACGCTCATACTGCGCTTTCGTCGTCACATCATCGATCATCGCGGGCGGATAGACCGGGAGATCCAGTAGCGGGATAGGCGGAGGCTCTTTGTTATTATCGCGACGAGGTTTGTTCAGCACCGGATCAGCTTTCTGATACAGGTAGGCA
Source organism: uncultured Verrucomicrobiota bacterium (assembly GCA_964406065.1). GTDB lineage: Bacteria > Verrucomicrobiota > Kiritimatiellia > CAIKKV01 > CAITUY01 > JAABPW01. The sequence goes on along the minus strand of CAYOQM010000089.1, from coordinate 6,210 downwards.
CAATAGGCCAACACATTGGTGTCCGCCGCAGGCAGTTTGGCCGATACCTGCTGGCGGACTTGTTGGCGGCAGTCCTCCCTCAACTTCCAGAATTCGTTGGTATGACCTGAGAAGTCCAGTTTCGGGCCGTCGGGGTTGGCCGCAAGCCAGCCCGCCAACTCAGGCCAGTTTGTCTTTGCTGCCCAGGCTTGGGCTGCCCGTAAAGCTTGCAGTCCAACCGTAGGCTTCCATTCAGTCCCCACAGGAACCTCAAACGTGCCCGCGCCTATGCGAATTGGAACGTCGTGGCACAGACTGTTGGAGTAGTCAGCGCGCACAAGCTCGAAATTATACACACCTGGAGGCAGATCCAGAGCCAGTGAATTGGTGGGCCAATCGGCCCGTTTCACATCGCCAGTCAGACCGTACGTCTTTATGTAAGCAGTAGGCTCCTCATCCGACCGGGCCAACTTGGTTCTGACCGACGCAACGGAGAAAGGCTTGAGAATCAGGACAGCCCCGCCACCCCCGTAAACCGGGATTTCGTTCGTCTGCTCCACATAGCGTCTATCATTGGCATCGCAAACGGTGATTTTCGTTGTTGGAGGGGCCATCGCGGGCAGCCTTACCAGAACCGTCGTCGCGGCATTCGGCAGGTTGGTTTCGATGCGGTCGACCGGAACGCGCAGGGTAGCCTCGAGACCCGAGGCATTGATGACGCCCACAACGAACACATCCATTTCATCGCTCAACTTCTTGCCCAGAGACTGATTGTCATTATCCAGCCTCTTTAGGACGTCAGTCGGAAGTTTGCTTATCGGGTTCAAACGGGCAAAACGCCCGGCGGGATCATCGCGGCGGGACATCACAGCCAGCAAGGCTTTCCGGCATGCGGAAATCGCCTCCGCCTCCGCTGTCGCCACTTCGGGCTTCATGACGATGTTGGGCAGCAAGGTGTTGTGATACGCAAACATCTCTTGGGCAATCGAAACCCCGGATCCCGACTCCTTATCCGCTGAATTGGCACGTTGCTGAAACATGCCGAATTGTTTGATGGCAGCAATGGCGAGACTCTCCTTTTGTTTCCCCGCTGCAATGCGTTGGCGGGCACTCGCGCTGCCGTTATCGGCTTTGTTCTGCAGTGCCGCCAACGCTGTGTGATCGACATATTTCTTCTCCGCCGCAGACACAAATCTGTCCAAAACCCCTTTCCTTATGTCACCCTCCTTCACGTCGTCTTCCGTCACGCTGTCTCGTGAGTAGAAACCCATCGCCTGCGTGTAAAGGTCACCTGCAATCTGTTGACAACGTTCCGTAATCCTGATCCGGAGGGCATCGCGGTCCTCCTGCAAAAGCAGGGGATCGGCGGCAAGATCGGTGTAAGCGACCAACCAGGTTGTCAGGGTCACCTCATCCTTGACGGAAGACACGGCCCGCCTACGTTCTTCCACTTTGGCGTGCAGAGCCGCTGCCTTACCTGCCGCGTCAGCCGCCCGCTCGGTTGCCTCTGCTGCAAGGGCGGCTTTCGTTCTTTCAGAGTTAACGTCTTGCACTGTTTGATCATAAGTATCTTTTGCGCACGCCACAAGATGAGGCGTCTTGTTGGAAAGACTTGTGAGAGTCTTGTAAGCCACATCCATCGTGACAGCGTCGTTCTTCAATCCACCGGTCAGAAAACTCTGCATGCGAGCGGTCAGGGTTGTACGCATAACCAGGAAAGCAGGCTTCTGATCGGTAGTGGCCATGACAGAAGCCTCTTCGACATCCCGCAGAACCGCTTCAGCCGCCTCCAGATTTCCGGCGTCGATCTTCAGTGGGATACGTCGATTCAAATCCTGAATCTTGTTCCTATCCCCAATCTTGACGACCCCGGTCCGCATCCATTCTTGCAGGATGTCATAGGTTCCGGCGGAAACACCCTTCCCGCGGAGCAGCGGCCCCGAGGCCGTCCACTCCGTTAGCAGGTTTGACGCGACCGTTCCGTTGGCATCAGAAAAGGCGCGGTCAAAGTCGTTACTGAAGACAAGGGGGAGCGATCCGAGTCGCTCACCGCATCTTGCCGCAAACCAGTCTCTCTCTTCGGCGCGGGGAACGAGAAACGCCTTTTGCGTATTCTCATTGCGTTGAACCAGTTCCATCAAATAGGTCTGGGACGGTGTAGGGGAGGATTCCAGAAATGCTTTGGCCCTCTGGGAGAAGACGACCACTATGCCCCACCAGAACGCGAACAAGAGTGCGACCGCAGCGGCGAACCTCATCGTCACCTTGGTCACCTTGCGTATGATCGTCCAGTCCTGGGGTTTGGGTGGCGGTTTGGGATTTACGGGTTGGGGGACCACGGAAGCCGGCGCTGGTATTGATGGCGATGGCGCAGGTTCGAGTAACGTTTCAGGCTTTGGAGCCAGAGGGATGGCGATCGTAGACGGAGCAGCTTCCTCGGGGGGAACGGGTTCGATCGGCAGTTCAATCTTCGGGATCGGGGCAAAGCCGATTGGCCCCAAGTCAACGTTCTCCGGTGGGGTGGGTTCGGGCCCCCTCTCAGTCTTGAGAATCGGAACGAAACCCATTGTCTCTGGGGCGGACGTCGCCGGCTCATCATCAAGAGTGACAACGGTTTTCTCGGTCACGCCGGTGACCAGGTCTTCTTCATTCGGCCGAGCATCCTGAGCATCTACTATTCCGCCGCATAAGCCCAATTCCCAGCGCATGATTTCCGCCGAGCTATAGCGTTGTCTAGGAACCGGATGAAGGGCTTTAAGGATGACCGCTTTGAGTTTCGGGAATCGGATGAATACGCCGTGACTGAAATTGATCGCGGGGGGCCTATCCGCACGTTCCATAAAAGCCCGCCACACTTGGACATCGTTTCCAACCAGTTTTGGAAACGCAGGCTCTCCCGTTAATGCCTCGAAAAGACACAGGCCAAGGGAATAGATATCTGCTTGCGGCGTACCCCGATCATCGAAATCCATAACCCCTTTGGTCAGTCGCGGGGCAAATTCAGGAGGCATATAGTCCGGTGTTCCGGGCACCATTCCCGCTGTAAGAGTTCCTTGGACATTCCGCGCAACCCCCAAATCAAAAACTTTTGCGTTTTCGGGGTGGTTTGGTGGGGCATAGAGATTACCCGGCTTGATATCCCGGTGGATGATATTCTTGCTGTGCAGGTAATGAAGCGCAGCAAGATAGCCGGCAAAGAGCTGAATGATCTCCCCCGCGGAAAGGTCACCAGCCTTGATTCTCCCCCGCAAGGAATACTCCGGCATTCCATCAAGGTATTCCAGCACCAGAAAATAGGCATGCGAGTCACCCCGGCCAACGTCAAGAAAATCAATGTACTCAACCAGATTGGCATGCTTCAGGGTTTGGAGCATCTTGCCCTCCCTGAAGAAGCGGTCAGGGCTATATTTATCGGACAATAAATGCTTAAGGGCGACCAAGGCGCCGCCCCGAACGCGGCGCGCCTTGAACACCTCCGCAAAGCCACCCTTATTGATCCACTCCACACATTCGTAGGTATCGCCATCGCGCTTCCCGACCGTGCGGGGCACGATTGTCTTCAAAGCCGCTTGAACTTCGAGGAAGCTCTTGAAGCGCTTTTCACACTCGACTTCCAGGCACCTCTTGATGAACTCCCGTGCCCTCGGATAGACCCTGAAGACACTGTTGACCAAAGACAATTCAGGCGGCTTGGAGCCGATCCACCGCGACATGTAGACGGGGACGTCGCCTTCCAACTTCGGGAAAGGCAACTCTCCCGTCAAGGCCTCGTAGAAGCACACACCGAAGCTGAACACGTCGGCTTGCTCATGATTCAGTGCGGTCTTCGCCATGAACAGTTCAGGCGCCATGTAGTCGAGCGTCCCCTTAACACCGACTGTTGACGCCTGGTCGTCCGTGTCCAGGCGGGCGATATCGAAATCCACCAGCTTGGTAACGCCGTCCGTTGTTATGAAAATGTTCGAAGGCTTCAGGTCCCGGTGGACCACACTGTTACGACAGGCACAGACAAGCCCGTCGACACACTGCTCGAATATCGTCTTGACCTGCTGCCAAGGCAGCCCGACAGGTTTCGCATCCCGCCCCTTCGGTTGAAGGGCCACGAGAATTTGTTTCAAGTCCTGCCCGCTCAGAAGCTCCGTGACAATACACCCAAGTTCGTCGCCGTCTTCGTCATACGACACAAAAAAGTCCCTGTACCGCACAATATGCGGGTGGTTAAGAGACTTCAGAGTATCGTTCAGCTTCTTTAACCGGTGCAGCGTTCTCTCGGTGGAGACTTGCCGGTCAAGAATTTTGACGGCAACGACCTCCCCGGCCTGGACGCCCGAGTGGGTCTCAACACAAACCTCCCTGTAGACCTTGCCCTGCCCGCCCCGGCCAAGCAGACCCTGACGTTGGTAGCATCCGTCTCGTTTTTGGGATAGTTCAGCCATGGGGAACCGGCCGCGTCACTTTGAATTGGGATTTGGCGGGGGCAACAACCTGACGACAGCATCCACCGCTTCCAGGAATTTACCGATCAAGGCTCCTGTTTCAGAAGTGCGCCACTGACGGACGGTTGCGCATTCCTGCCTGCTGCGAACGATCTTCCAATGCAACTCTGTCAACATGGTCTGAAGAGACTCCATGCTAGCGGGAAGCTGAGCAATCTGCTGACCTTTGGTGACAGACTCCGGCATCGGTCGACCGTGC
>CAYOQM010000089.1:0-1526 GCA_964406065.1 uncultured Verrucomicrobiota bacterium | reverse complement strand
AGATCGTCCCACGCCGCATCCGCATCCTGAGCCAGCGCTTTGATGTCCTCTTTGGGATAGTCCTCTGGCATCAAAGGAGAGAGCCCCAATGAATGAGACTGAGCCCATGATCGAAGGTCCTTGCACCGTTTCTCGTTCCCTTCAAGTGAAGCGCAAACACCGACAAGAGCCTTCGCCGACGATGCGTCTTCCAGGAATGTCGACAGGCTGGTCAGACGGACCTCCAGTTGTTTTCCAAGAGACTGAAGTTGCTGTTCTTGTCTGTCCGCAAAGACCTGAATTCCTTTCACCAGCAATACCTGTTGTGTGTAACAGGAACGACAATAACCATCAGCACGTGCCATAGCATCACGTTCCTCATCGGGCACAATGCGCGGGACACCCAGCAGTTCGACCAAACTCTGCATCTGCCTCGCACCTTCAACAGCGCGTTCACTCGAGTCCAGCACGCGGGCGTCGTTCCATTTCTTCATCCATGCCTGCACGGCCTCGCGTTTATCTTTGTTCGGCTCAAGTTGGTCGAGTTTGTCCGCCCAGGCACCGAGTTGGCGTTTCAAGTCGCCCCATTTACCTGTTCTAAGCGTAGTGGTCAGGCCAAGCGCCAGAACTTGTTGTGCATTCCTCAAAGCCGCCTTCTGCTGCTCTTCAGCTTCCTTCCGTTTCTCGTCTTCCGATTTCAAAGACACCGACGCCGACACCGGCGAGGCTACCTCCGAGGGCTCGTTCGTTTCCTTGGTGACGTTGACGCTTACGACAGACATGCTGTCCGGCACATTCGTGGCAGGTATCTGAATCCCGGCAACCACGCCCGAAACGGATCCCGAGACGATGCCTGTTCCCGCCGTGGATGTGGCCGCCCCGCCCGGCACCCTCGCGGTTGATACGGCGGCGACAACAATGGCCGTGGCCATGACGGGCGTTTGGGTCGCAATCGCGGCCACCTCCACAGGTGCCGGCGGTGGAACCGTCGTGTTTGTCGAGACGGGAGGAACCGGTGGCGTCGATATTGGCGCCATGGCAGATGTGTTCGCTGAATCATAACTTGCCATAGAGACAGTTTTATCGCTCAAGGACCTCCGAGTGAAAACAATCGCCGCCAGCACAGCAGTGACAGCCAGCGCACCCAATCCGAGCGCTTTGGACAAAGGGCGCCCACGGCGAGGTCGGGATAATGCCTTTTCCAAGTCCTTACTGAATTCACCGCTATGGGGGGTATCTCCCTCAACAATATCTTTTCCGACTGACGGGTGAGTTTCCTTCTCATCGGAAGCCTCTTTCGGATTCATCGCCTTAGCAACGGCCTGCCTCTCATACTGAGGCGTAGGAGGGGTCGCGGTATCTGGCTCAGGTTGAGCAGTCGGGGCGTCCACCACGCCAACGCTATCCGCCGTATCGCCGCCCGGGACTTTGATCAGAATAAGAGAAATGTTGTCGATCCCGCCCGCTTTTTTCGCTGCCTCCACAAGATTCTTAGCCAACACTTCGACATCGGTCGTGTCGTTCTGACACAACAAATCCTGCAACAC
>CAYOQM010000088.1:0-10292 GCA_964406065.1 uncultured Verrucomicrobiota bacterium | reverse complement strand
CCCGACTGCGGCGGACTCGTGCCAGACAGAAAAAAGAGGCATCACCACATCAAAGCCAAAGACGGTATGACCTGCAAGCGCCAGCTTCGTCATCGCCTCGGCATCCAGATGCGCTTTCGGAAATTCAGCGCCAACAAGATCCATCAGCTCTTCAGTGACAATCGACGTGCCGGACCCGAATGCGGGACGTGGCGTCGATGTTCCATGGACTGCATCCAGAAACAATTTGCGTGACATCGTCTTCTCCTATTGGCATGGCCGGCGTCTCCTCCGTTCTAGTCCTGAATGGCGCTTACTTAAGACTACCTTTGGACGCTGAAGCAAGAGGATAATGGTGGCTAACGATCCTCCTGCTCAGGATCCAGAAGATCAATCCTGAGAACTTATTTATCCGCAAAATGGCCTCTCAGAAACGTTGATTTGCCTGTTCCCCTGGCTTCGAACAGCAGAAAACTCCTCGTCTCGGACACAACCAATGATCTGTTTATCATACTCCATATATGCACGCCATTTATTGCACTCCGCAGCGGCTCCAAATGCCCGTAAACAGGGAGCGGCACCCTTCAGCCTTACGCGAGGCGAAGGATACGCTTGAGCCTCCGCTGAAGATGTCGCCAGCGCGGGGTTTGAACATAGTTCCGGACGACGGACATCTGCTCGATCTTGTGTTCCAGCGAGGAGACGAACCGGCCGTCCCGGATGCCAGGCACAGGGGTGGCGCACGCATGGTGCAGCACGATTCGAGACGGCACGGGGCCCAGCCGGACATAGTAAACGGTACGCGGGAACACGCCCCAGCGGAGCGGGAACGAAGCCTGCTTGAGTAAATCGTTAATCGCGTCCTGATCGGCAAACGCCCGGTGCTCAAAGGGGGTTCCCGCAACCGCCCTGAAAAAGGCGAGCGTCCTTTCATTACAACGGATCGCCATGAATCCGGAATTGATCTCACTGCCGGATTTGTTCCACATCTGGAACACCATATCCCTGCCCCGCATACAGCGCCTGATGATGCCCGCACAGGGCCTGAAGAACTGAATATCGATATCGGCCCAGACAATGATCTCCCCCGGGTTGACCTCAATCGCCTCGATCAGAATGTCGATCTTCTTCCGGATGCAGTAATACCATTCACGCGAGAGGTAATCCCCGTTTCCCTGCGGCGCGCAGTCGAGGTCGGCAATGTGCAGTTCCCAGTCGTCCTGCAGGGTTTTAACAAACCATTCATCCCTCAGAACCGTCGTCGGAGTGGTACAGATTGAATACAGTTTCATGGCATATTTATCGGCAGGGCTGACCTTAAACACCCTCCCCTTATATTTCAATGTCCGTATGCTGAGCCCCGGGGTTGCGCGAGGTCGCATTGAGAAACCCGGCTGACACAAGGCGACGCACCCCGCTCCGGAAAAACGCGGGACGCGAGCCATCATTGACAAAGTGGTGGCTTACTGTCGAGTCCGTGACCGGTGTCCGGGACAACTGGTAGACGCTGCCCAGGCGGGCGGCCCCCGCCTGTGAGAGCATGATCGCGTTCAGGGTCTGTTCGTGACGGTTAATCGTCCAGACTTCCGGGTCGACTGCCGGGATGCCGGAAAAATAGGCTTCCATCAGATCCAGGCTTACGGTGAGATCCCTTCTTGAGACATGGAACAGTCCGGCATTGACTTTCGGCTCCAGCTTCACCGCGAGAAGCTCTTTGATGAATTCCACCGGATAGGCGTAGGCATCCTGGTAGTCGCTGCTGAAACAGGGCGATTGGCGCCCGATGTGCCCAAGCAGTTCCAGGGGCTTCCTGAAAAACAGCAGGTCGGAATCAAAGTACAGAACCGAGGCTGCCTGAGTGAAGCACAGGGGGCCGAACAGCTTGAACGCGCAGTAGAATGAAGGCAACCTGCTAAACTTCAAGCAGGCAGGATACCGCTCAAGAAAACCATTCATTCTACTATTGAACGCGTCCCGCCGTATGATCCGGCAATTCGGGAAATGCTCGAGCAGAACGGCCTCCGACGACGAACTCAGCGGACCGCCAGCGTATATGACAAGCGAAGGACGGGTGCCGCTGTAATGGTACCAGGTCTTGAGCGACCACAAGGTTGCGAGCAGGTCCTGATCGTAGGTCAGGGTGTGGAGTTCGAACGGGCTGTCCCGGTCGCAAAGCACCGGTTGTGTGGATAAAATCCTTCTTGCCACCACCCCGCGATCCCACGCACGCAGGCAGATGTTGACAAGATTTCCGCCCGCCGCATAAAGACTGGATAGAGGCGGTATTTTTCGTTCCATGATTAATATTGGGCCAGAGAATCTTTTTGTCCACAAGATGGTCGGGGCGGCGGGATTTGAACCCACGACTTTCAGCGCCCAAGGCTGACGCGCTACCAGGCTGCGCTACACCCCGCAGGTGTTTGAGGTCCGGAAACTATCATGCCAGCCAAGATCATACAAGGATGGAAGGATGGGGTGTCGGACTTCAAAAGGGCTACTTCTTCCGCCCCAGGCCTGCACACAACGCTGACGGCTCATGACCGTGTACACTATTTTACTATTAGCCTGCACCGGAGCCCTGTCCCGGGAGCCCGAATCAGATGGCTCCCTTGCTGGACGGCACGCCGCGCACACGACTGTCTTTCCGGCAGGCTTCACCCAGGGCCCTGGCCACCGCCTTAAAAATAGCCTCATAGGCGTGGTGGGGTTCGTCCCCGTAAAGCTGGGCGATATGAAGATTCATACGGGCCTTGACGGCAAAGGCCTGAAAGAATTCACGGATCAGGATAAGGTTGAAGTCCCTGATCTTGCGGGTGCGGTTGGCCACTTCGTAAACAAGATAAGGACGCCCCCCCAGGTCGACCACGGCGCGGGCCAGCGCCTCATCCATGGGAATATAGGCCCACCCGTAGCGGACAATGCCCTTGCGGTCGCCCAGGGCGCGGTCAATGGCCTCGCCCAGCACGAGCCCCAGATCCTCCACGGTGTGGTGGTAATCCACCTCAAGATCGCCCCGGGCCTCGACAACCAGATCAATGAGCGAATGCCTGGAGAATAATTCCAGCATATGATTCAGAAACGGCATCCCCGTATCCACCCGGCTGATCCCCGCCCCTTCGATCGTGAGGCCAACCTTGATATGGGTCTCGCGTGTTTTCCGCACCACTTTCGCCGATCTTGTTTTCATATCAATTCTCCCAGCGCCTGCAATAAACGGTCCACTTCCACATCCGTCCCCACGGTAATCCTCAGGTAATCCCCCGTCTGTTTGCCGGGGAAATACCGGATAAGGATACCGCGCTCCTTCAAAGCCTCGAACAATGTCCGCGCCGGCTTCTTCCCGGGCCGCACCCACAGGAAATTCGCCTCCGAGGGACACACCTTGAATCCGCGCCGCGCCAGTTCCGCGGCCAGTCTGGCCCGCGTGGTCTTGATGCGCTCCGCATTGGACCGCATGGACTCCTGATCCGCAATGGCCGCCGCCGCCAGACGCTGCGTCATGCGGTCCAGATTGTAGGAGTCCTTGATCTTGAACAGCGCGGCGATCAGCGGCTCCGGGCCCACGACATAACCGCACCGGATCCCCGCCAGGGAATAGGATTTCGACAGCGTCCGCATGACCAGTACGTTCGGCAGGGTCACCGCCAGATCCATGCAGGTTTCCCGCGCAAAATCCACATAGGCCTCATCGATCAGCACCACGCCGGGGAAGGAACGGCAGAAGGCTCCGACCTTGTCCCTGTGAAAAAGCATACTGGTGGGTGCATTCGGATTCGCGAGGAAAAACAGCGAGGCGGGCGCGGGATCCCGGTCCGGCCATTCAAAGTCACCGGTCAGTTCGCAGGCCACCCCGGGCACATTCCGGATGGCCGCGAGCACCGGATAGAGCGAGTAGGACGGCATGAAATAGCCGATCGTCCCGTCATCCTCCACGAACGCCCGGGTGCACAGCGCCAGAATCTCGTCCGAGCCGTTTCCAGCGAACACCCGGGCCGCCGGCACGCCATGCAGTGCGGCCACAGCCTCGCGCAATTCCGTGTTGACGGGATCGGGATACAGGCGCAGCGTGTCGGCCGTAAGGGTGGCCAGCGCCTCCGCCACCCGTGGCGAAGGTGGATAGGGATTCTCGTTGGTGTTCAACTTCACCAGCCCCGGCCGCTTGGGTTGCTCTCCCGGCGTGTAGGCGTCGAGCCTGGCAACGGTGTTCCGGATCAGCGTCGTCATGACACCTCGAACCTCACCCGGGCGGCCCGGGCATGCGCGTCCAACCCCTCCACGCGGCTGAAGGCCTCGATCACCGGCAGCGTCTCCTGCAGGTCGGCACGGGTGAAGGCCATGAAACTGGTACGCCGCCTGAAGTCATCAACCGTCAGCCCTGAGAACATCGTCGCCGTTCCGCCGGTGGGCAGAACATGACTGGGACCCGCCACGAAATCGCCGGCCGATTCCGGTGTCCACGTGCCGAAAAACACGGCGCCCGCCGCACGCACCTTGCGCAGCCAGTTGCGGGGCTCGCGCACCATGATCTCCAGGTGTTCCGGGGCAAACTGGTTGCACAGTTCCATCCCGTCATCCAGCGTGTTGACCACCACCAGCAAGGTTCCCCGTTCCAGCACGCGCTGGATGGCCTGTTTGCGGCTGAGCGTTTCAGACTGGGTCATCAACTGGTCGGCCACCCGGGCGGCAAGCGATCCCGAATTGGTCACCAACAGGGCTTTTTCCAGCCCGGTGCCATGCTCGGCCTGTGCTAGAAGGTCGGCCGCCACACATTCGGCCGGGGCCGTTTCGTCGGCCAGGATGGCGATTTCACTGGGACCGGCGACCAGGTCAAGGGCCACATCACCATAGACCAGTTTTTTCGCGGCGGTGACATAGGCGCCGCCGGGCCCGACGATCTTCTGGACCTTGCCGACCGACTTGGTGCCATAGGCCATCATCCCGATCGCCTGGATGCCGCCGACGCGGTAGATTTCCGTGGCGCCGGCCATTTCAAGGGCGAACAGAATATGGGGATTCACCTTGCCGTGGCTATCCGACGGCGTGCAGGCCACGATCTGCTGGACTCCCGCGACCTTGGCGAGGGTAACCGTCATGAATACCGTGGACACCAGCGGAGCCTGTCCTCCCGGAATGTACACCCCCACCCGGTCGAACGGCACGAACTGTTCGCCGAGCTCGCCGCCCTTGGGACTGAAGATCTTCCAGTCCTTCTTCATCCCGGCGCGCGAGAAGGTGGTCACCCGCTTGTAGGTTTCCCGGGCGGCGATACGGAACTGGGGATCCACGATTTCGCGGGCCTCCGCCAACTCGGCCATGGTCACGCGCAGGTCCGACAGTTTCACATCGACCCCATCGAAATCCTTGATGTACTTGAGCACCGCCACATCGCCGTTGAGGCGGATATCTTCCAGCACTTCCCGGGCGGAATGTTCGGCCACGGTGTCAAAGGCAGGGCGCTTGAGAAACGCGTTGACGGCGGGCGACGACATTTCCGGCGCCCATTTCGTGATCTTGATTTCCATACCTTACCTACTCCTTCTCCGATCGAGCCGCAGTCCAGCAAAACACCCTCACCCGCCCGGCGGCAGGTCCTGCCCCGGCAACACCTGCCCCGGCCCGAAGGCTCCGGACCACCGCGGCATCCACCGCGGCCACCCCACCGGGTTGTTCCAGTAGAAGATGCTGTACAAACCCGCGCCGGTCAAGTTCGACGTAGGCCGTGGCCGAATACCCGGGTGTCGCCGTTTCCGCGCCGGAAAGTTTCTCCAGCGCCGGAGCCGTGAACCGGCGGCTACGCAATTCGGGCGAAACCTCGACCTGCAGGCCGCCGCGGGACCCTCCCGGCTCCAGTTGCAGAACCGGCGGGGCGGCGCTCTCCGGATCAAACGAGGCATTTGCAAGGGATTCCATGGCCGGCCCGGACAGCACCGGAAGAGGAGGGTTCTTGAGATCCAGATAGAGAGGCATCAGCACTTTCGGTTTCAATACCGACACCGGGCTCTTGCTCGGCATTTCCGCGATCGCGGCCTTGCGGCTGAATCCCACTGAGGTCGGGAACGGCATCAGGACCGGAGACCATGTCGATCCTTCCACGGTTCTGGCACCGCGGATATACCGGTAGACCGGCCGCTTCCGGGCCTCCTCATGCGCCGGCAGGGCCCTCACGGTGGACCAGGCCAGCCAGGGTAATGCCCAGAGGGCTACCCCGCCCGCCAGCACCAGCACCAGGTTCCGCCAGGACAGGGGAATGACATAGGGATTGGTCACAACCATCATCTTTCCGAGGGACGGGTCGCCAGATTCACTTCACGGAAACCGGCATCGGCGGCCATATCAAACAGTTTCACCAAGGTCGCATGACGGACCATGCGATCGGCCTCGATGACCATCGGAAGGTTGGGTTTCTGAACACAGGCCGTCGTCAGTGCAGCGCGCAACCCATCCATGTCGGACGCAACCCTTCCCAGATAGCGCTGGTCATCGAAGAAGAAAATCTCCTCGCGGTCCGCCCGGCCTGCCACCGGCAGGGAGAGCACCGCCATGTTGTGCCCGTAATGCCGGCCGTCCGTAAAGGCCGACTCCGGCAACTGGAGCACCACGCCGGGTTGCAGCACGTTGGGGGCGAGGAAATAGAGGTACATCGCGGCCAGCAACGCCACGCTCACCCAGGGGGCGGAGGAGACCAGACCGCTGTTCAGCCGGTTCTCCGGGCGATAATGCCGGAACCCGCGCATGGTCCACCCGATGGAACTCGGATTCTCTCGCTTGATCATTCGTCCTTCTCCGCCACGGGTTCATCCCGGATGATCGGGGTTCCTGTCAGGAAGGCCAGAATATCGGAGGAGGCCCGCTCCATATCGATGACAATCTTCTCCACCTTACCGGTGAGGAAATTGAAGGCAATATAGCACGGTGCCGCGACCGCGAGTCCCACGGCGGTGGTTACCAGCGCCTGCATCAGGCCACCCATCACGTCCGCCGGCTGCACCAGCGGAGCGGCCGCCTTCATCACCTGGAGCGACTTGACCAGGCCCAGCACCGTGCCCAGCAAGCCGAAGATCGGGGCCACCTGGGCTACCGTTGCCAGGATGGACAACCGCCGCTCCATGCGGGAGATTTCAGTCCGCCCGGCATTTTCAATGGCTGTGCGGATGGAATCCTTGTCCCCCTGCCGGTTCAGGATGGCGGCCCGGACAATGACCGCAACCGGTCCGGGCGTGTCGTCGCAGATGGCCATGGCCTCCTTGACATTGCCGCGCTGCAGGTTGTTGCAGATTCCCGCGATAAAATCCTCCGACTTGATCCGGGCGCGGTGGAGGCTCAGCAACCGTTCAAGAAACAGCATCAGGGCGACGATCCCGCAACCCAGGATGATCCAGGCAATCAGCCCCCCTTGTCTCAGCAGTTCAAACATAAGTCACCTCTTACCAGAGCCAGTGTTCGGCCCGTATCTGTTCAATCCGTTTCCGGGCATCGCCCCCCGCCGGAACACGGGCGTCAACGACCCGTTCCAGCACTGCAACGGCACGTTTCCAATTCTTCTCAAGCTCGAGGATGTCCGCCACGGCAAAGGCGGCCTTGGTAAACCAGACGGCGGCGGCGGAATCAGGATTTCGGGCGGCGAGATACGCCACCACCACCTTGGCATAGTACTGTTCCAGCGCATCCCCGCGGCGTCCCTGCTTGTCGAAACAACGACCCATCTTGAATTCGGCCTGCAATTCCAAATCAAAGGTAGTGCCGGGGCTGTGCGCGACGGACCGGTAGGAGGCCACCGCCTCATCGTAGCGTTTCGGGTCGGTGGCGCCCAAGGTGAACTGACAGTCGCCCCGCCTGCCCCAGGCCGCGCTGACCAGTGTGCTGCTGGGGTATTTAGCCAGCAGATCATCAAACACCACGATGGCCCGCGAGAATTCCCCGAGTTCGCTGAGGGAATCGCCCTGAAGGAACCGGGCCTCGGCCAGGCGGGGGCTGGCGGGATAGGTTTTGGCCAGGCGTGAAAAAAGATCGACGGCCTTCAGGTATTCCTTCTGCATCATGGCCGAACGGCCCGCCCAGATGAGCGCCTGGTCCGCCAGCGGATCCCGCGGCGATTTTTCGGCCAGCCGGATGAATTGCGCTTCGGCCTCCGCGTAGGTGGCGTGGTTGTAGGCATACTCCCCGATCCAGAACATCACCGCCGAGGTCCACTCGCTGTCCGGATACCGCTCGACAAACGATTGGCAGACCTTGAGCGATTCCTCCTCCTGGCCGCGCATGTACAGTGCCCAGCCCCGCATGAAATAGGCCTGCGGGGCCACCCGGCTTTTGGGAAATTCTGCCACCACGCGGGTGAAGTCCTTCAAGGCCAGGTCGAGATCACCGATCTGGTAGGCCGCCAACCCATGCCGGTGGAGGGCTTCCGCATAGAGCGCGCCGCCGGGAAAGATCGTCATGACATCGGCATAAGCCGCCAGAGCCGCCGGGATGTGGGCGGATCCCTGCTCTTCCCGGTTCTCGGCAATGCGCATGAGAGACCGTTCCGCCAGGGCATTTCCGGGAAAGCGCCGCACCAGCTCGCGGAACCGGTTCTCGGCCTCGGCCGCCTGACCCTGCCGCGCCAGGCTGTCGGCACATTGGAACAAGACCTGGGGCGCCAGCGGCGTGGCGGAATACTCGGCGAGAATCCGCTCGTAGGCCACCGACGCCAGCTTGAACTGGGCGTTGGCAAAAAACGCATCGGCCGCTTTGACCAGCAGTTCCTCGCGGAGGCCGCTGTCGGAGGTCAATCCCGCCGCCTTTTCAAACATGACGGCAGCCTCGGCATAGCGTTGCAAGGTCCAGAGCGACATCCCCCGCCCGCGGCAGGCCTGGTACCGGCCCTCAGGATCGGAAAAGGTTTCCAGGTAGTACTGGTACTCCTCCGCGGCCTTCTCATATTGCTTTGCTGCAAAATAGGTTGCGGAAAGCTCCAATTGCAGTTCACCCGAGAGAGGTTCATCAGTCAGACTGGCAATGACCGGCCTCAGCATCTCCGCACCCTCGGCAATCTTCCCCGAGCGCAACAGCCAGCGGCCCTGGAAGGCGCGCCCCTTGTTTTTCAAGTACACGGTGGGCGCCAATTCGACGCTTTTGGACGCTGCGGTGACCGCCGCCTCCAGATTGCTCTTCGCGGCATTCATCTCGCTGAGCGTCATCCAGGCCATGGCCCGGCGGTCGGCCCGCACCGTGGCATCGCCTGCAATTCCGGTCAGGAGGCTCCAGGCGGCCTCCCCGCTTCCCTCCGTCATCAAGGCCTTGGCCAGCCAGAGTTTTCCCTCCTGCACGGCCGGGAGCGCCGGCGACCGCTTGACAAGCCTTTCCAGAACCCTGCGGGCCGCAGGGGCATTGCCGGACCCCAGAAGGGCTTGCCCCCAATCCAGCAGGTTGTCGGTCCCCTCGTCGAGGGTTCCGTATTGACGGTCGAACTGATCAAATACGGCGAACGCCTCGAGCCGCCGGTTCTCCCTGAGATGGCACCAGGCTTCCAGCCGCACCGCCCGTGGTGCCAGCGCACTGCCCCGATACCGGGCGGCGAACCCCGCGATCCGGGCCAGGGCCTCGGCCGCCCGTCCGGATTCATACAAAGCCGCGGCCTGCCAATACACCTTGGCTCCGGCCTCGGAAGTCGGAGCCTCATCGCTCAACCCGTCAAGCACCTTGAGCATGTCCTTGAACCGGTGCTGACCGTAATGGGCGCGGGCCAGGAGAATGGCGGCATCATTCCGATCCCGCTCGGAGGCTCCCACCGCCTTTGCCGCTTCCTCGGCCTGTTTCTGCGCCAGGTCGTACAACCCGTCTTCCAGGGCCGCGCGGGCCGCGAGCATCTCCCCGGCGGCAGGGCACGACAGGACGCCTGCCAGCCACAGCAGCAGCATGACCGGGAAATGTTGGTTCAGTTTGCCCATATCACATGTTTCCTCAACGCCTGCCCGGTGTACGACTCCGGGCACCGGGCCACGGCCTCGGGCGAACCCTCCACCAGGATGCGCCCGCCCTCGTCGCCGCCCTCCGGCCCCAGGTCGATAATGTAGTCGCACCGTTTAATGACGTCCAGATTATGTTCGATCACCATCACCGTGTTGCCGGCATCGCGCAACCGTTCGAGCACATGCAGCAACCGCCCGATATCGGCAAAATGCAGCCCGGTCGTCGGCTCGTCCAGCAGGTACAGCGTCTGCCCCGTGGCCTGCCGGCTGAGTTCCGCCGCCAGTTTCATGCGCTGGGCCTCCCCGCGCGACAGGGTGGTGGCCGACTGCCCGAGCTGGATATAGCCGAGCCCGACCTCGGAGAGG
>CAYOQM010000087.1:0-10314 GCA_964406065.1 uncultured Verrucomicrobiota bacterium | reverse complement strand
CCACACGCCTTGAGACGCAGATACGCAAGGCCGCCGCCATCAAGGACAGCCTGCGCAAGGAATATGAGGCCGCCTGCAAGGGCCGGGGAGTTGCCTGTGAGCCGTTGAACGGGCCTGCCCTCTGGAAACCGGCGCCGACTCTGGACGGACTCATAACCCAGGGTGAAGGCGTCTCCACAGTGAGCCGTCAGTCCTCATCCGGCGCGGACATTTCCGCCACGCAGGATCTTATTCTGATCGGCCTCAAGGGCACCGCCGCCTATGCCGATCACGCCATGATCCTGGGCCGGGAGGACGACGCCTTCTATGCCTTCATGCACGACGCGCTGGATTTCCTGGTCAAGCCCGATCCGACGATGGCGGAACTGCTGGGCTATGCGCTCAAGACCGGGGAAGTGAACCTGAAAGTCATGGAGCTTCTGGACGCCGCCAATACCGGCGCCTATGGGACCCCCGTGCCGACGCCGGTCGCCGTGACCCCCGTCAAAGGCAAGGCTATTCTGATCTCCGGCCATGACCTCAAGGATCTGGATCTGCTACTCAAGCAGACGGAAGGCAGGGGAATCAATGTCTACACCCATGGCGAAATGCTGCCCGCCCATGGCTATCCCGGGCTCAAGAAATACAAGCACCTTGCGGGGAACTACGGGGGAGCCTGGCAGGATCAGCGCAAGGAGTTCGAGTCCTTCCCCGGCGCCATCCTCATGACGACCAACTGCATCCAGAAGCCTAAGGATACCTACAAGGCGCGCCTTTTCACCAGCGGCCTTGTGGCGTGGCCGGGCGTGGAGCATATTTCCGATGGCAATTTCAAGCCGGTGATCGACGCCGCCCTGGCCGCGCCGGGGTTTGTGGCGGATGAGCCCGGCAAGACCATCCTGGTCGGGTTCGGGCATGGCACGGTACTGGGGGTCGCCGACAAGGTCATCGAAGCCGTCAAGAGTGGCGCCCTCAAGCGCATCTTCCTGATCGGCGGATGCGACGGCGCGCGGTCGGGCCGCAATTATTACACCGAGTTTGCCCAAGCGGTCCCGGAGGACTGCATGGTATTGACCCTGGCCTGCGGAAAATACCGCTTCAACAAGCTGGAGTTCGGCACGGTGGCCGGCTTGCCGCGCCTGCTGGATATGGGGCAGTGCAACGACGCCTATTCGGCGATCAAGGTCGCGGGCGCGCTGGCGGGGGTTTTCAACTGTTCCGTCAATGACCTGCCGCTGTCGCTCATCCTGTCCTGGTACGAACAGAAGGCGGTGTGCATCCTGCTCACCCTGCTGCACCTCGGGATCAAGAACATCCGGCTCGGTCCGAGTTTGCCCGCTTTCGTCACGCCCGCGGTGTTGAAGGTGCTGGTCGAGAAATTCGCCATCCAACCCATCACCACGGTTGAAGCGGACCTCAAGGCGGCCCTGGCGGGAGCCTAAGCCATCGAAGGGTGCAGGGAAACAGGGAGGAGCACATGAAACGGAAGATTATCAGGATCGACGACACGGCCTGCACGGGATGCGGACTCTGCATCCCCAATTGCCCGGAAGGCGCTATCCAATTGATCGACGGCAAGGCCCGGCTGATCAGCGACTTGTTCTGCGACGGACTCGGCGCCTGCCTGGGGACTTGCCCTGAGGGCGCCATTACGATCGAGGAACGCGAGGCGGAACCCTACAGCGAGGCCACGGTGATGAAGAATATCATCAAGGCGGGCCCCAATACGATCAAGGCCCATCTTGAACATCTTCGGGATCATGGCCAGACAGAATTCCTGGCGCAGGCGATTCAGGTGCTGGAGCGGATGGGCCTGGGTAACCCGCTTGACCAGGCGGCTTCAAAGCCGGAGGGGGGAGGCCATGGACAGGGCGGCGGATGCCCAGGGTCCAAAACCATGAGTTTCGGCCAGCCGGCCAGCCGGCCGGGCGGGGAGCAGGGCGCTCGTCCCTCGCAACTTTCCCACTGGCCGGTGCAGCTTCATCTGATTTCTCCGCAGGCTCCGCATTTTCAAGGCGCCGACCTGCTGCTGGCGGCGGATTGCACGGCCTTCTCGCTCGGGGATTTCCACAAGGATTACCTCAAGGGCAAGACGCTGGCCATTGCCTGCCCGAAACTGGATGACGGGCAGGAAACCTATGTGGAAAAGATCCGGATGCTCATTGACGAGGCCAGGATTAATACCCTGACGGTCATGATCATGCAGGTGCCCTGTTGTTCGGGACTCCTGCGGTTGGCCCAGCAGGCGGCAAGCAAGGCGGCGCGCAAGATCCCCATCAAGTGTGTGGTTGTCGGGATCCAGGGCGGGATCCTGAAGGAAGAATGGGTGTAGTGGACGTATTCAGGAACAGGACACAATAGCGAGGAAAGAATGAGCCATTTGGATGAACACAAGGGCAAGGCGATTGAACTGGCAACAGGGGTGGATTATGCGGCCGGATCGGTGGTCAGCAAGACGATACTCGACAAGAAGACCGGTACCCTGACCCTGTTTGCCTTCGACCGGGGGCAGGGGCTCAGCGAGCATACGTCGCCGTATGACGCCACCGTCCAGATTCTGGACGGCACCGCGGAACTGACGGTGGGCGGGACACCCCATGAGGTCAAGACGGGGCAGCTTTTCATCATGCCGGCGAATGTCCCGCATTCCCTCAAGGCCGTCGAACGCTTCAAGATGCTACTGATCATGATCCGGTAACGCGAGGCCGGGGAGCTGATAGCTGATAGGGCCGCGCCAAACGCGTGCTGTCGGGCCAAACGCGTGCTTGAATAATGGCGGCCGGTAGTTTATTATCATCGGTTCCATGGTACGACGACTATTACAAAAGATTAAGCATCACATTTCACGCATCACTGGCAAGGGATCCGAATCCGTTGCCAAGTCCAAGTCCCCCGCAGGGACTGCGGCGGCAACGCCGGCTCGTTCCTCAGCCCATAAGTCGCCCGCGCAGCATACCAAACCCGCTGCGCCTTCCAAGCCTGCCGCCCCGCGCGCCAGTCCCCGCCCACAACATGCCGCTCCGGCGAAAGCCTGGTCGGCATCCGACTATGTCGTGGCTCCGGAGGAAGGAAAGACCCGGTTCCACGACATGGATGTGCCCGTTGAGATCCTGCATGCCGTTGCCGATCTCGGATTCCAATACTGCACGCCGGTTCAATCGCTGACGATTCCGTCTGCGCTGGCCGGACGTGACGTGACCGGCAAGGCCCAGACGGGAACCGGAAAGACGGCGGCCTTCCTGATCGCCATTTTCACCCATTTCCTGCGCCATCCCCGGTCCCATCCGACCCGCATGGGCGCCCCCCGCGCCCTCATCCTCGCGCCGACCCGCGAACTGGTCATCCAGATTGAAAAGGACGCCCGCGACATCGGCAAGTACTGCGGATTCAAGATTCTCGGCATCTATGGAGGTATGGATTACGAGAAGCAGCAGCGCCAGTTGCAGGACATCAGCCCCGAGGTGATGGTCGCCACGCCGGGTCGCCTTCTCGATTTCCGGCGTAGCGGGCTGCTGGACTTGCGCCATGTCGAGGTGCTCGTGATCGACGAGGCCGACCGGATGCTGGACATGGGGTTCATCCCCGATGTCCGCACGATCGTCTATTCCATGCCGCCGCGGGAGAAACGCCAGACCCTGCTGTTCAGCGCCACGCTGACAGAGGATATCCTCCGTCTCGCGTCACGCTGGACCAAGGAACCCGTCACGGTGGAAATCGAACCGGAGAAAGTCACCGTCGACAACATCAGACAGGTTGTTTTCACGGTGCCGTCGGACAAGAAATTCGCCCTGTTCTACAATCTGCTTCAGCGCGACAATCCCGACCGCCTGCTGATGTTCTGCAACCGGCGCGATGAAACGGAACGGGTGCTGGGCTACATGGCTCGCTGCAATATCAATGCGGAAATGCTTTCAGGGGCGGTTCCCCAGCGCAAGCGGCTGCAGGTGCTGGAGGCCTTCCGGGCCGGCAAGATACGCGTGTTGGTGGCCACGGATGTGGCCGGGCGCGGCTTGCATGTTGATGACATCACGCATGTGATCAACTATGATATTCCCCTGGATGCGGAGGATTATGTGCACCGGATCGGCCGGACCGGCCGGGCTGGCAAGAACGGGACGGCCTACACGTTTGCCTGCGAGAACGAGGCCTTCTCCATGCCGGACATCGAGAAATACATCGGTCGTCCGCTGGATTACGAGAATCCCGAGCCCGCCCTGCTGGTGTTGCCACCCGGAGTGGGTGGGGGGTACTCGCACCCCGCGAGGTCGCAACCGCCCCGCGGCCGCGGACCAGGCCGCGGTTCCTTCGGGCGTCGTGCCCCCCGCCGTTCGTGATGAGGTGAGATATGATTCATGTCAAGGTGGCCGGGTTATCGCTGTCCAACATGGGGTTTGTCGTCCTGCTGAAAGGCGAGCAGGATCCCCGGTCCCTGCCGATTTTCATCGGGGGTTCGGAGGCGCAGGCCATCGCCCTGCAGATCGACAACGTCAAGATTCCCCGCCCGCTGACGCATGATCTCTTCAAGAACGTTCTCGACTGCCTGGAATGCAGGCTGAAGCGCGTAGTCATCAGCGATCTCCAGGAAAGCACGTTTTACGCCGTGCTGGTGATCGAGCGCGACGGGATTGAAACCGAAGTGGATGCCCGGCCGAGCGATGCGGTGGCGCTGGGCATGCGGTGCGGCGCGCCTCTCTATGTGACCGAGAAGGTGATGAATTCCTCCGGGGTCCTGCTGGAGGCCAAGGAGGGCACGGTGAAAGACCCTCCAGCCAAGGACAACCCGGCGAAGGCAACCCCTGCGTCGCGAGGCATGATTCTGGAACAACTCAAGACCAAGATGGAGAAGGCCGTCAAAGAGGAACGGTACGAGGACGCCGCGAAGATTCGCGACCAGATCGCCCACCTCGAGCAGGCCCACGGGAAGAACTGACCGTCCGGTCTCGGAAGGCCCGTTCAGCGGCGGGCGCGTGGGTTGCGCGGGCTGGGGGCCTCCTTGCCGGTAGTTCCGTCACCGCATTTCTAAGCAGCGCCGTCTCATCAAGACTCTGTATGCCGGATTGCCGCAGGGCCTCGTCGGGAACGGCGAGCAGTTTCCGGAACTGCCCCGGCGTGAGATTGATGGTACGCTTGAACTCCCGGGTAAAATGGCTCTGGTCGAAAAATCCGCAGAGATCCCCGATGGCGCTCAGTTCCAGCGAGGTGGTCGCCAGCAGTTTCTTGGCCTCCGCCAGACGGATCTCGACCACGAATTGCTTGAAAGTCTTGCCGGTTTCCCGGCGCAGACGGTGGACCAGCGTCGAGGTGCTGGTCCCGAGGGCGCGAGCCGAGCCGGTCAAGGTGACGCTTTCCTGGTAATGCGACTGCAGCCAGTTGGAGATCCGCTCACCCAGGGGACGGCGATCCTGAAGGGGAAGAGTTCTCTGACCTTCAAAAAAATCATGAACCCATTCGGCAACAGCGTAGCAGCTGTCTTCGGTGGTGGTGCTATTCTCCAGCCGCAACATCTGGCGCATCTCGCGGGTTGTGGCGACCGCCCAGGGCGTGCCGTTGAGAATACTATGGCTGGTCAACACGGCGAGCAGGATCCGGATCCGGGCCTTGAGCCTCGAGGAATCCCAGTTGCTGGCCATGAGCTGCCCGGCCAGATACCGGTCAACGAAGCCCATGGCTCCCGCCTTGTCGTTCTGGTTCAGGAAGGCTATCAATCGACAGGTGTCGCCCAGGATGTCGTCGGGGTCGGGATCCTGTTCCCGGATGTCGGCAAAAGCCTCGGCGATGCGCCGTTGTTGCAGGTATTTCTCGTTTTGCCGCCGGAA
Organism: uncultured Verrucomicrobiota bacterium; assembly: GCA_964406065.1. Lineage (GTDB taxonomy): Bacteria > Verrucomicrobiota > Kiritimatiellia > CAIKKV01 > CAITUY01 > JAABPW01. The sequence goes on along the minus strand of CAYOQM010000087.1, from coordinate 4,519 downwards.
GAAATCGCTTGAGTTGACGCCCGAGGAGAAGGAGGTTTCCAGGGCCAGTGTTCCCATCCCGCGCAGGGCACTGGCGGAAATCTGACGGAGGGAGGGGATGGCTTTCAGGAACAGGCCCAGATCCGCGCGGGGCCAGGAGTTTCCAATCCGCAACAGGTTGTCCCTGATCTCGCCAGATTCCTCTGTGGCGCAGAATCCACCCAGCGTGATGCCTCCGCAACACTGGTTGTGGGGCGCCACGGGGATGATGACAAACAGCAGATGCGCCCAGCACCGGTAGAAATATGGCTCCCCCGAAGTCATGGCATGCCGGGTGGCTTCGCGGCAGGCCGTCCGGCACATGGATGAGGTGATCGGGTGATTCAGGGCTTGCTGGCAGAAGGCGCACACCTTCCTGCTGGCCAGGAACTGGGGCTCGTTCAGCCCCTGGTAAATGATTCCCTGCCCGGTGAGCCGCTCGATGTCGTTCATCAGCAGGGTAATTCTGGCCGTGGTAGAATCGTTTCTGACCATGCCTGAATATCCAACAAACAGGCTCGATTGTCCAATAATATTACATAGGGAATGGCCAGAATGATCGGATTAATCAGGAGTCGGGGTTGTTTTTAGTCAAAACGAATAGGGAGTTCTCATGAAGAAACTGATTGTGGTCGGGGAGAACATTCACTGTACGCGTGTCTACAAGGTCGGCGGGAATTTCGTGAAACCGCACGCGGGCGGCCAGGCGATCGTCTACGGGGGCAAGTCCGATACGCGGTACCTTCCCGTGCCGACCCGCTTCCAGGAGACGGCGGACTGGGCGGCAGGAAAGGTCAAGCATTGCTCGGTTGCCGTGTGGCAGGGACTTTACGGGGATGCCGCAGGCAAGGCCGCGGCGGTAGACTATCTCCGCTACCTGGCCTCGCGCCAGGAACAGTCCGACGCCTCCTTCCTGGATGTCAATGTCGATGAGTTCAGCACGGATGTGGCGGAACGCTGCCGCGCGATCAAATGGGTCGCCGATGTGGTTCAGGCCGGCAGCAGGCTCCCGTTGAGTATCGATTCCTCCAATGAGGACATCCTTCGCGCCGGTCTTGAGGCGTGCGACCAGAAGCGGGATCGACCGATGGTGAACTCGGTCTCGCTCGAACGCCAGGGCGCCATTCGTATTGCCGCGGATTTCCGCGCCGTGGTGATCGCTTCGGCAGCCGGCGAGAAGGATCTGCCCTCCGATACCCCGACCCGGCTCGCCAATATCAGCCGGTTGGTGCCGCTGCTCGCGGCGGCGGGAATCAAGGGCGGCGACATCTATTTCGATCCCCTCGTTTTCCCGATTGCCACCGATTCCAACAACGCCCAGGCGTTCATCGAGGCCGTGTCGGCGATCCGCAAGACCTATGGTCCGGACGTGCATATCAGCGGCGGGCTCAGCAATGTTTCCTTTGGAATGCCCGCGCGTAAACTCATCAATCAGGTCTTTACCTGGCTGGTTGTCGAGGCAGGCGGAGACAGTGGCATCCTCGACCCGCTCCAGATGAACAGCAAGATCCTGTCCGGGGTGGATACCCAGTCCGAACCTTTCAAGCTGGCCAAGGCGCTGTTGACCGGCGAGGATCTGTTCGGCGCGGAATTTATTATGGCACACCGCGAAGGCAAACTCGGCGGGGATTGAAAAAGAATTCAGAATTACAGATCTAAAAGGCAAGTACCTGAAGGGAATAAAGACACACCATGAAACGACCTGTGTTAGATCCGACGAAAATGAAGGACTGGCAGATTGCCGAAGCGGCGGAACCGTTCATGAAGCCGGTGATGCAGATGGCGGGCGAGATGGGATTGCGCGAGGAGGAGATCATCCCCATGGGACGGCAGCTCGCCAAGATCGACCAGCGTCTGGTCATGGATCGAATCCGATCCATGCCCACCGGCAAGTACATCGATGTCACGGCTATCACTCCCACTCCTCTGGGCGAGGGGAAGACCACCACCACGATCGGCCTGGTCGAGGGCCTTGCAGTTCTTGGGAAGCGGGTCACCGGCGCAATCCGTCAGCCCAGCGGCGGGCCGACCTTCAACATCAAGGGTTCAGCCGCGGGCGGAGGCATCTCCCAGTGCATTCCCCTGGCGCCCTTCTCCATCCGTATGACGGGCGACATCGACTCCATCACCAACGCGCACAACCTCGCCATGGTCGCGCTGACCTCCCGGATGCAGCATGAGCAGAACTACGACGATGTCCGCCTCGCCAAGACCGGCATCCGCCGCCTGAATGTCGACCCGAAACGGGTCACGGTCAAGTGGTGCATTGATTTCTGCGCCCAGGCTTTACGGAACATCACCATCGGCAAGGGCGGCAAGATGGACGGTTTCGAGATGGATTCGGGCTTCCAGATTTCCGTTGGCAGCGAGGTCATGGCGATTCTCGCCGTCTCGAAGGACCTCAAGGATCTGAGGCAGCGCCTGGCGAAGATGGTGCTGGCTTACGATACCAGCGGCAATGAGATCACCACCGCCGATCTCAAGGTGGATGGGGCCATGGCGGCCTGGATGGTGGATGCCATCAATCCCACCCTTGTCCAGACCGTCGAGGGTCAGCCGATCTTCGTGCATGCCGGGCCTTTCGCCAACATCGCCATCGGTCAGAGTTCGATTATCGCCGATGAGATCGGGACCCGCCTGTCGGAATACCATGTCACCGAGAGCGGGTTCGCCGCGGATATCGGGTTCGAGAAGTTCTGGAACCTGAAATGCCGCTTTGCCGGCCTTAAACCCAGCGCGGTGGTGGTCGTCGCCACGGTCCGCGCCCTGAAGATGCATGGCGGGGGTCCAGCCGTGAAACCCGGCGCCAAGCTGGACGAGGCCTATACCCGCGAGAACCTGGCGCTCCTCGAGAAGGGTTGCGAAAACCTGGTCGCGCACATCGAGATCGTGAAGAAGTCCGGCGTCCGCCCGGTGGTCTGTCTCAACGGCTTCCATACCGATACGGCCGCCGAGGTGGCGCTGGTCCGCCGGATTGCCGAGAAGCACGGCGCCTACGCCGCCTTCTCACAGCACTGGCTCAAGGGGGGCGAAGGCGCCCGCGAGTTGTCCGAGGCCGTCATCACGGCAGCGAACGAGAAGAACGACTTCAAGTTTCTCTACGACCTGAGCCTCCCGCACCGCCAGCGCATCGAACTGATCGCGAAGGAAATCTACGGCGCCGACGGCGTGACCTTCAGCGATGTGGCCCTGGAGAAGGCGAAGAAGTTCGAGGCCGACCCCGAGACGGCGAAGATGGGAACCTGCATGGTGAAGTCGCACCTGAGCCTCTCGCATGACCCGGAACTGAAAGGGCGTCCCAAAGGCTGGACGCTTCCCATCCGCGACATGCTGGTGTTCCGCGGCGCCGGATTCGTGGTGCCGGTGTCAGGCGATATCAAGCTCATGCCCGGCACGGCTTCGGAACCGGCCTTCAACAACATCGACATCGACGTTGAAACCGGACGGGTCAAGGGCTTGTTCTAAATTCGACAGGGGAACCCCATGAGCGCAAAAATCATTGATGGCAAGGAAATCGCCCGGCAGATCAGGGCGGAGTTGGCGACGGAAGTCAAGGCGCTGAAGGCGCGCGGGATCGTTCCCGGACTGGGAGTCATCCTGGTGGGGGAAGACCCTGCCTCCAAGTCCTATGTGACGGCCAAGGAACAGGCCTGCCATGATATCGGACTGTTCTCGGACGACAACCGGCTGCCTGCCACCACGAGTCAGGCGGAGTTGCTGGCCCTGATCGCCAAGATGAATGCGGATCCCCGGATCAATGGTATCCTGGTGCAACTCCCGCTCCCCAAACACCTGAACGAGAGCGAAGTCCTCGTGGCCATCAGTCCCGATAAGGATGTCGACGGGTTCCATCCGACCAATGTCGGACGCATGGTGGTGGGCGAGAAGGCCTTCCTGCCCTGCACGCCCCACGGCGTGCTCCAGATGATGTCCCGCAGCGGGGTGAAGATCGAAGGCGCGCATGCGGTGATCGTCGGGCGCAGCAACATCGTCGGCAAGCCGCTGGCCAATCTGCTCATGGCCAAGGGCGCGATGGCCAATGCCACGGTAACGGTGTGTCACACGAAGACCAAGGACATTGGCTACCACACCCGCCAGGCGGATATCGTGATTGCGGCGGCCGGCCGGCCCAATACGGTTACGGCGGACATGATCCGCGAGGGCGCGGTGGTCATCGATGTCGGGGTCAACCGAATCGAGGATGCCACCAAGAAGGCCGGCTTCCGGCTGGTGGGCGATGTGGATTTCGAGGCGTGTCGTCAAAAGGCCTCGATGATCACGCCGGTACCCGGCGGCGTCGGCCCGATGACGATTACCATGCTGCTCTACAATACGGTTGAATCCGCCAAGCGCGCGAACGGGCTGTAGGCATGGCCGGGTTTTCGTGACCGCGCCTGTAAAGGTGTGGCTGCCTGACAGCGATAGCGAACATGCTTGGAGGCGGACGCATGGAGTCTGCGACGTTCAAGTCGTATGCGGAGTGGCTTCGTTGCGATATCCT
>CAYOQM010000086.1:0-10425 GCA_964406065.1 uncultured Verrucomicrobiota bacterium | reverse complement strand
CCCCAGGAGCATGTTGTACTCCCGGGATGAGACCACGATCTGGGTAACCAGCCGGTCCGTGGCCAGGAACACCAGGGGTTCCGATTTCAGGACTGTCAGGGTTCGTGTTTCAACCGTGACCCAGGCCAGGGCCCTGTGCTGGAAGCATCTCCAGGCCAGGAAGACGGTGACAATGCCGGTAACTACGACCACCGTCGCCACAGTGGCCATCACAACGCGGCTCTTGGTGCAGACGCTCCGGAGCGTGCTCAACATCCGCACCCCCGTAGCAGGAGCAAGATGACAACAACGACAATCATGACAAGGACAACGGGCATGGGACCTCCTTGGGTTAGGGTTACGGATCAATGCAACAAAAAGGCCCGATGAACGCCTTGCAGCGCCCATCGGGCCTTCGATCGACAGCCTGAAGGCTATCGGGGTGTCATGGTATTATTCCGCGATTCCACCTACGTATTCACTTGATCGTCCCCGTCAATGGCAATGCCCAACCGCCCTGCAGTTTCTCGGACGTCTCGCCGTGCCTCAACTAGCCTCCCCATCTGCCGCTCGTGACGTGGGCACGAAATCACTGGAGTGGTGGCCTCTTGTCCGTTGACTGTCCCGTCACCGGCTTCCATTGCTTGGCCCAGTTGTGGGCTTCGCGCACTTGGGCTGGAGAGAGAGTCAGCTCCACAACCGGCAGTGCCCTAGTGGCTCGCTCATCTCCTGCACCGGAGGCGAGAAGATACCATCGGTAAGCTGTCTGCGGATCCTCGGGTAAACCCTGTCCGAGCTGGCAAATGAGGCCGAGGATGTATTGGGCATCGCGGAGTCCTTGGTCTGCGGCCTTGCGGTACCACTTCACGGCTGCGGCGTCATCTTGGGGGACGCCTTGGCCGTTGTAGTAAGCCCTGCCAAGATTGCACTGGGCTGTCGCCTTCCCTTGGTCTGCGGCCTTGCGGAGCCACTTCACGGATTCGGCGTAATCCTGAGCAACCCCCAGGGCGTCCCGATACGAAACACCGAGGTTGTGTTGCCCGTCGGCATCTCCTTGGTCTGCGGCCTTGCGGAACCACTTCACGGCTTCAATCTCGTCTTTGGGGACGCCTTGCCCCAAGGCATAGCAGACGCCGAGTTCACATTGCCCGCCCGCGTTCGCTTGGTCGGTGGATTTCCGAAACCACTTCACAGCTTCGACGTAGTCTTGCGAGACGCCTCTGCCGTCGCGGCACGCGATGCCGATGTTGAACTGGGCAATGCCAAGTCCTTGGTCTGCTGCCTTGCGGAACCACTTTACGGCTTCGTTGTGGTCCTGCGGGATGCCCTGCCCCTCTTGCCGGCAGATGCCGAGGTTGTATTGAGCAGCGGCATTGCCTTGGTCTGCGGCCTTGGAGAACCACTTCACAGCTTCAATCTCGTCTTTGGGGACGCCTTGGCCCAAGGCGTAGCAGAGACCAAGTTTGTATTGGGCCTTGGCGAACCCTTGGTCGGCGGCCTTGCGGAGCCACTTCACGGCTGCGGCGTCATCTTTGGGGACGCCTTGACCCTCTCTATATGAGAGGCCGAGCCAGTACTGCGCCCAGGTGTTTCCCTGATCGGCGCCCTTCCGAAACCACTTCACAGCTTCAATCTCGTCTTTGGGGACGCCTTGGCCCAAGGCGTAGCAGACGCCGAGCTCACATTGGGCACCCGCGTTCGCTTGGTCGGTGGATTTCCGAAACCACTTCACAGCTTCGTCGTAATCTTGGGGAACACCCAGACCATCTCTATATGAGAGGCCGAGGCACAATTCTCCCCCGGCGTGTCCTTGATCGGCCGCCTTGCGGTACCACTTTACGGCTACAGAGTCGTCTTTGGGGACGCCTTGCCCCAAGCCATAGCATGTTCCTAGGAGGTGTTGCCCGTCGGCATCTCCTTGGTCGGCGGCCTTACGAAACCACTTCACGGCTTCGACGTAATCTTTGGGAACGCCTAGACCCATAAGGTATGAGATGCCACACTGGGCAGCAGCGTCACCTTTGCCGACAGCCACCTTCTGGCGTGACAGTGGTTCAACCTGAACACGATCACGTTCATCGCTGCGGTCCTGAGCCGCCGGTTCGGCTTTCGTTTTCTCCCTTTCCGCTAAGGCTAAGTCGCGAGATTCTGCCGTCACCCACTTGTCGTCATGCTTGACGACCCCCTTCGCGGTCTGTGCTTGGTCAAACGCCAGGTCCTTGGCACTGGTCAGCAGGTCGCGTAGGTGCTCTTCGGCCATAGCCTTGGAGAACACCTTCCCGCGCCCACGGCAGGTGCCACATTGCACTGTAGCTTTACGGTTGCCGTTGCAGGACTTACATTTGCCTTTCCTTAGACACGCTACGCATGGCATGTCCTGGCCGTCGAATCCCTTCGTCTTGCTAACGCCGCGGCCATCGCAAGACGCACATCTTCCATTGCCGTTGCATTCTTGGCAGGAACGTGTTGATGAGCCTTTCCCGTCACATTCCTTGCAGCTTGCAGAGAATTGGCCCTCGTCCAGGAGATTAAACTCTGGTGCGTCCGGCAGAGACTTGTGGAGGTAATCACGCGCGGATGTGAACCCAGGACGATCTCCAGCCAGCAAACGCGTGTAGGCGTATGCAGCTATGAGCTTCCCTGAGAGATCCTTGACCGGGCACCGCCTCGCGAACGCGCCGATTTCCAACGCGGCCTTCTGGTCCTTCGAATCCTGCGTCAACTGATCGCAGAGGCGCACAACATTTTCGTAGTCAGCGGCGGTTACAGCAGGCGGGTTAGTGCTGGCGATACCGGAAGCACCAGATATCGCGAGAGTGAGCGCAGCAATCAGGCACACCCAAACCCGTGAGATGCATGTTCTTTTCATAGGGGGTCTCTATTGTCAGCGCCTACGACATCGGCACTGGCCACGTTTTACGCCCTATTGTGCCGTTCCGTCAACCACCCGTTACGGCACTATGGGGCGTGATGAACAAGACGGTCAGCACGCAGCTTCGGTCCTTCGGCGGCAATGTCCGCCGGCTTCGGAATGAGCGAGGGATGACCCAGGATAAGCTGGCTGAACTGACCGAGTTGAACATCCGCACGGTTCAGAAGATCGAAGCCGGCCAAACCAACATCCTCATCACGACGGCCGCGCGGATTCAGAAGGCCTTGGCTTGCGAATGGGGCAGGCTCATGACGATGTAGTCGGCATCGGCCTTTCCAGCCCAGCCTCAACCACCGTCTCTAGCACGATCGGCCCCTTGGGCAGTATTTCGGTCTTCCGTCATAGATCACTGACATTGCAAGAGATCGCAGACGATGTTACGTTGCAACGAGGCAGAAAGCGGACTCTGTGCATAGAGCGATGGTGTCGATCGGATCAGCTCCACCGGGCACCGGTATGCCACAGGGAGGACACTCAGAATGGCTGTAACGCTGCAGGACTTTCAGGCAAGAATCACCCGGAACTCGGAGCGACGAGTGTGGGTGACACAGATTCTGTTTGCCCTCGTTCTCGCGAACGGACTCCTCATAAACCGAGGTATCGTGTTGCACCCAGTTACTGCTGGCAGTTGGCTCGCACTTCTGGCACTCGGCACGGTGTTTGTGACCGCCCTGTTGAGTTGGGTTGATTTCGCCGCAACGATGTACCGGAATCCCTATACGGATGGTGGGTGGGAGGAGCCTCGTTTTATTATCGACGTGTCCATAGTCGTGGCGTACGCGCTGATGATGTTCTCCGTGGACGATCTCAAGCATCCCACGTGTGACATCTCCGTCTTCCTGTGGGGATTTGTGTGCATATTCGTGCTTTACCTTCTCTCCGGCCTGCTACGGATGTACCGGCACGGCCCAAAGGCGAGTAACTGGTCTTTGATTGGGCTATTCACGGCTCTGTATGTCTGCTTGGTGTCTGTCTATGAACTTCAACAGTCAAATGGCACGATTGAGATGGGACGACTGAATATCATCACCGTTTCATCTGCATTCTGTATGATGATTGGCTATCGGTTAATCAGGCGTCGGATAGCACTGGGACGCTCGAAGCGCGAGGGTCTCCATATCGGGGTAGACGTGGACGGGGTTCTTGCTGACCAGATAACCGGCGTTCTTGCCTCGGCCAGCAAGAGCGTTGGACGACCATTGAAGTATGACGACATAGAGGCATGGGATATGCCGCTGGGTGAAGGGACAGACATAAAGGCCGTTATCGAACATAGGCTATTCGACAAACAGTACGTCAAGACGATGCCTGCACACCCAGACGCTGCTTCTGTAATGCATCTCCTCTATTCCCAAGACAGAATTACAGTGATTACTTCTCGAAACGCGAAATGCAGGGGCTGGACCAGGACCTGGCTTCGGCTTCAAGGTATTCCATACGACAAATTGCAGATTGCCGGGAAGTCCGGCAAGAGTGGTCATAATCTCGATATATTGATTGATGACTATGTTGGACACATTCAGCAAACTCTCGCCCAACCTGTCGGATATGCCATATTGTTCGATCAGCCTTGGAACAGGAATGACGCGTGGTTCCTAGGCAACAGGGGCAACAGTCGGCTGTTTGTTGCTAAGTCATGGCAGGACATTCCTGGAATAGTGGAGCAGATTCGTCAAAGGCGTAACGTCGAACCAAAGCCCGTGTCGCCCTGACAACATGGCGCACCGTGGTCGTCGGACAGTAGTCCCATCAGCGCGTTGCCGCAAAGATACTGGATTGTTCTGAAACTTGTCTGAACACCTCGGGCTGCTGCGCCCGTGGCCGGTCTCTTCGCCTGACGTCGACCAACAGGCGCTATGACTTCTTCAGAATCAGAATCTCATCTTCGCCAAAGCGATGAACGTGGTTCCCGTCCTGTCCCTTTGACTTGCCGTGATGCACGGCGAAATACGAGCCGCGCTTCATAATCTTCCGGTCAATAATAAGGCGATCCGGGGTCAGACGCCACTGGGCGGGGACCCTGCTGTTGGCAAGAAGGCAGAGATCAGAGATTCGGACCGAGTGGGGTTTGGCGTCCACGGTGATGTTCGCACGACCACAGACGAGGATAACGGCCCCCCCTTTCCTAATCGAACGTGACATGGATTGCACAGCCGATGTCATACCATCTACGAAGCGGGCCACGTTGCCAGTCTCGAGTGACGGTTTGGCAATCTCATGGTGATCACGATTCAGGAACCACAGGCGGAGCCATGCGTCCTTGATGTAGGTTTGCCGATTCAGGTAAGGCGGTGAGGTGATGATCAGATTCGCCTTCACACCCAACTCTTTCAAGTACTCGTGGCATTGTTTGGCAGGGGACTCCACCACGTCGACATGAGACATTGGCCGGGGGAACGGCAGGAGTTCGAGGGCCTTGTCCAGCAAACATCGGGATACGTCGCGTTCTGGGCGCTTGAGGTTGTGTTCACGAACGTAATTGCGCACATAGCCAGGTGACATCGCGAACGCCTGGTTGCACGGCAGGGAGAGCGACAGGGCCGAATGGCCGTGCAAGAGGCCGAGGATAACCCCGCAAAGGAAGTTGGCCGTGTGTTTGTCTTTCCCTTCTTCCATGTCAGCAAGGAGTCGCTTGCGGATAGCAAGGAGTTGGCAAAGTGTGTCCTTGTGGAAGAACAGCGAGACCACTTTGGGTATATCTGAGGGAACCTTTCTTAGGGGTGATGGTAGGCATTGAATGTAATTGGCGACCTTCGCTGTTGTTACTGGGTGGCACTTCGCTCGGGCGGAGATGACCGCCTCGGGGGAGATGTCTCCACCCACGGCTTGGCGGCCGGCCGCACAGGCCTCAAGTAGGGTAGTCCCCTTTCCGCAGAATGGGTCAAGAACAACATCGCCTGGTTTTGAGTACGCCCCAATGAGGTAGCGGGCGAGTGATGGCGGAAAGCCGCCGACGCGGGACATCATCCTATGAAGAGACATGTCACGGCGCACGTGAACGCTGCGCCATGGCTGAATGATAAGGCCCCGGCCACCATCTCTGATTGCGGGGAGATCGGGACTGCGCTCCTCGGTCATTACCCGGGACAGGGCGTGAGACTCCTTCAACAATGCCTTTGTCAGAGAGCCCATCGCCTATCCCGCCATCCAGTCCGGATACTTGAAGAACAGACCTGCAGTTGACTGAGACAGGCAGGCGAGGACATCTCTTGCCTCAACTGCTTTCCATAGCAACGAATCACAGGGTAACGCAGCTTTGTCGACCCGGGCCGTGACGGTGGCGGGCGTCTGAACGAGCATTCGTTGCAAGAAACGCACTTCCTCCTTCACTCCCTCCAGGTCCCGCCTGTCGTCTTGGATGCTGTCAACAAAAGCCAGAAGCGCCGCGAAAGGCATGACTTCCGTAGACACCTGGAATGCGCCATACTTAGCGCGCATCTGTAGACGGAAGTTATCATCATGAAAAGGGAGCGATGCACCAGCTAATAGGACAATTTGTGACAACGTAGTTCTTTTCTCGGCAGCCATCCTGTTTGCGGCTGGGATCAGATCTGCGTATAGACGGAGTGAACTTGGCGCACCGTGCCCATCGTCTTTCACGCTCTCGATTAACGCCGACCGGATGCGATCCGCCGGGCTGTTCTTCCGCGGGCACTTTGTCGGGGGCAACCAAGCAGTGCCCGCTGCAGCAGGATTGAGCAGGCGAGAGATCAGGGCGGAGATATGGAGCATCGCCTCTTGGATTGTTGGATGGGCAAGGTATTCTGCGATTGTTGCTTCTGCATGTTCTTCACCAAGTTCGACGCCAAAGGCATCAGCGCTCACGCTGTCGTGGTGGGAGACCCCATAGCCAACATCGTGCCACAGTGACACCAAGAGCCACACATGGAGGGGGTCCACTGACCAATCCACTTTGGCTGCCGCGCGATAGAGCTCGAAGTGATCAAGCAGACGGAGCACAACGTAGAGACCGAAGAAGAAGTTCTGGTAAGAATGGAAGTAGTGGTCTCGGTCCGCGCCCCAACCAGCGTTTTCGAGTTTACGCACCATGGCCAACGTGTCGGAAAGACCAGCACAAAATCCCATCTGCTTGAGCGCATAGGCGCGAAACTCAGTCAATGCCGCCTGCTCCTCTTCGTCACGCTTATCGACGCTCGTGAAGCGCGAGTATGCCTCCTGAAGCCGTTTAATGTTTCGTTTCATGGGGCCACGCAGAGACGGTGTCTTAGCGATCTCCCGAAGTAGTGCTTGCGGGATCCGAGTGGAACGCCTCCGCTTACGCGCAGTCGTAGCAGGGCGGTCAAATGGAGGAAGCAGCACACCTTGGCCTGCTATTGGACATACTACGTGACATTTCAATTCGCCGTATCGATTTGCCACAGCCGCTAGTTCCGTGTCGTTACGAACAATCACCACTGGGCTGACTCCGATCCGCCTTGCCTGATGCACTGATTTGATCATTGTTTCGCCGACACGGCGGCCGACTACCACAAAGATAGCCCAGTCCTTTCCGTTGTGGCGCCACCATTTGTGGGGCAATTCTGTCAGGCTGCTGACATCCAGTCCCGGTGGTGAGGCAAACCCCACGCCTGGCATTGCGGCGAGAAGGATGTCGTCGTGTGTCAGCGTCATTTCTGGACATCCTCTAGGTGGCTCAACAACTCCTGTAACGTCGCAATCAGAGAGCGAATCTCTTTAACAAGTTCGTCAGTCGAAGCCTTGCCCCTCCGCTTTGCGGTACCTATTGCATCAGTGTCAAAATCCTGCACTGCGAGTTCCAAAGCTGTCATTAGGCTGTGCAGCCGGCGAGGGGAAACAGGACCACTGTTGTGGAAACTGGGAAAGTGGTTGAGCAACTCAAGCTGCGCGTCCGCGTAGGTCATTTCGCGGCGCGTGCAGAGATCGCAAAGCACACGTTTAACGAACTTCCGATCAGCTTCTTTGGTGAAGTTCGTCCTGAAGAAAGGCGCAACACATCGCACATCGGTTGACTTGTGGGCCGCTTGACTCTCCAGTTTATCAAAAAGCGATCTTCGAACATCGTTGACCCGAACCTTGTCAAAGTATTCCGGGTAGTTTGTAATGGTTGGTGTGATGACTTTATCTTCGATCTCACATATGTAGCGATAGCCTTCCTCCTGCGGATTCTTGTAAAGGACGTTCTTGACGTCATCGGGCCATAGGAGAAAGTATATGCGGTCAGTCGCCAATCTTTCATCGATGCCTGTAGCTGTAACAACCTTTTCGGTCAGTGCCTTGATCTTGGCTTTGTGATCTTGTATGGAGGCGATTGCAGTGCTTCTCAGGGCCTTTTGGAACGTGGGTTCCAAGGCGTTACACTGCTGGACCGGATCCCACTGCGACCGATTGTGGTGGATCTGAAACATCCGGTATAGGATCTCACGTTTGTCCATTGTGCCGTCAGGGTCGATGATGTAAGCAGGTATTGTTTCCTTCTTCAGTTGTTTTGAGGCTCGGAAGCGCCTTTCGCCATCTATGAGGAAATACCGATCACCGGACCGCTTAGAGACGATGATGGGAACCATAACGCCATAGTCGTCTATGGAATCCTTCAAACTGGCGAGCTTAGTGTCCTCCGTCTCGATGTCGATGCCGCGAGGGTTGCGCGGGTTCGCGTCGATGAGATCGATGGGAATGTTATCGAATGGCAAATCCTTGTCTTGCATATCGCTCTCCTCTTCTTGGCAGCAGTGATCAGTAGTACTGTCGGATATAACCGTACGCCCTGTCGAATAGTTCTTGATCCTGGTGCAGCCTGTACTTGAACAGCGTCTTGCGCAACGCCATCTTGACCTCGCGCTCGCCGGCATGCGTGTCTTGCCACCCGTCGAACCGCACATACCGCACAATTTCGTCTATGTCGTTCACCACCCGTTCGACGATAATCGGCGTTTCGGCGGTCTTGGCGGCCTCGAAAAGCTCGGTCAGGGCGGCCTTCCCCTCGGCTTCCCGCTCCTGCGGGGGCTCGATGCGCTCGGCTTTCACCACGTCGCGCGCCAGGTTGAGGAGCTCCTTCAGGAACTCTACGCTGGTCAGCAGCCCCTGCTCATGCCGTTCCTTCAGGTCTTCCAGGCGTTCGCCCAGGGCCTTGAACTTCGGGTCGTGCAGCCGCTTCCGTAGCCAGCGGGCAACCTTGATCTCGATCTCCTTGGCCTTCTTGCTCGGGTCCGGCGATCCCAGGACGGCTTCCAGGAGATCGGCGTCCAGCACCAGCGTCTCCAAGTCGTCCCGGATCGCATCGATATGCACATGCTGGTGGATGAGTTCGATCGTCTTGGCGCCCAGCGCATGCCAGAGCAGGCGCCCTCTGCTGGTGGAGGGCTTCACGGAGTCGTAGACCTGTGACAGCCACCGGTAGTCGGCCTCATACTGGCTCAGAACTGGATCGGGAGAGATCGCCTCCCACAGCCGGCTCAGGTAACTGTAGTCCGCCGCGAAGCGGTCGCGCGCGTCGTTGTTGGGCAGGCAGTCCTGGGCAGCGATCAGCCCCTCGTACCCCGTGACGGTACGGTCAACCCCAGGGAAGTACGTCAGGCATTTCTGGACCGCGCCGGCCAGTTGGGCCTTGAGCTCGTTGATGTTCTTGATGACCCGTGTAATGCCTTCTTCGTCGAACTGGATCGCCTGGGCCACGTCATCGAACACGCCAAGGTAGTCCACGATCAGCCCATGGGTCTTGCTCTCCCCATAGGGGCGGTTTGTACGGCAGATGGCCTGGAGCAAGGTGTGATCCCGCAGGGGCTTGTCTAGGTACATGGCATGCAGGATCGGGGCGTCGAACCCGGTCAGCAGCTTCGACGTGACGATCAGCACCTTCAGCGGGTCAGCCGGATCCCGGAACCGATCCAGCAGCTTCTCCTCGGCATCCCTATCCCGGTCATAGGCGGCGTACTCCGTCTCCCCGCTGTTGACGGTCATCACGATGTCCGAGGCTTCCGGCGGCAGGTGCTGATCCAGGGCCTGCTTGTAGAGGACGCAGCTCTCCCGGTCGAAGGTCACCACCTCCGCTCCGAACCCGTTGGGTGCCACCTTCTCTTGGAAATGCTTGGCGATATCCGCGCAAATCTTCTGAATTCGCTCCGGCGACTTCACCAGCACGGCCATCTTCGCCGCCGCCTTGGCGAGCTGGTCCCGGTCCAAGTCACTGAGATTCCCGGTCAGTTCCTTGAACGCCTGGTCAATCGCTTCCTTGTCGATATGGAGTTCCAGCAACCGTGGCTCGAAGTGGAGGGGCTTGGTGGCGCCATCCCGGATGGACTCCTCGAACCCGTACCGGCTCATGTACCCGGCCTTGTCCTCTTCAGCCCCGAAGGCATAGAAGGTGTTGCGGTCAGCCCGGTTGATCGGGGTGCCGGTCAGACCGAAAAGGAAGGCATTCGGAAGCGCCTCACGCATCTTCCGGCCCAGGTCGCCCTCCTGCGTCCGGTGCGCCTCGTCGACCATGGCAATGATATTGCTCCGGTCGTTGAGTACGCCGTCCGCTTCTCCGAACT